>NZ_JAXCWG010000007.1:0-68428 GCF_034045195.1 Frigoribacterium sp. CFBP9030 | reverse complement strand
CGGGGGTGGTTGGGGCGCGTCCGGGGCACCGGGGGGGGGCCACCGCTGCCCCCCCGCCGATGACGGGAACCCGCCGAACCCCGAGTAGCTCAACGCGGTGCAGTGCAGTGCAAAGCAGCTCAGCTCAGTGCAGCGCAGTGCAAAGCAGCTCAGCGCAGCGCAGCGCGGCTCAGCAGGCGGTGTACGCGTAGGCCGGGTCGTCGGCCGGCACGAGGTCGCGGTCGCGCACGATCGTCGTGGGCGCCGGGTCGAGCGCGGCGACGCGGTCGCACACCTCGGCGGCCGTGCCCCGCAGGTCGTCGGTGTACTCGACGTCGAACACCAGCGCGCCGTACACGTCGGTGAACGTGTCGCACTCGTCGAAGAGATCGCACTCCTCCGTGATCGCGAAGTCGTAGCCGATCTCGTCTCGACCGCGGGCGCCGAGATCGGCCGTGTTCTTCTGCGCGGCCGCCAGACCGACCTCATGGGCCTCGGCGACGAGCAGCGTCGCGTAGGCGACCGCGTCGTCTTCGTCGAACGCGCCGTCGGAGCGGGTCCACGAGTCGAGGTTGTCGAACTCCACCGCCTGGTAGCCGGCGTCGGCGCAGCCGTCGATGCTGGTCGCCAGGCGGGCGGCGATCGCCTGACGGTTCGGGTCGGTCGCGATGTCGAGGATGTGCTCGTCGGGCCAGTTCGGGTCGACCAGCGGTTCGCCGCCGGGCAGTCGCACGAGCAGATCGCTCGGCCAGTCGACGCCCGGCTGGGTCTGGAATCCGTTCACGTAGCAGATGCCGTAGGCGCCGTCGGCGGGTTCGTCGGTGCTGTCTCGTGCGACGACCGAGGCTCCGTCGGGGACGGCCGACGCGCCTCCTAATTGGTAATCGAAGCCTGCACCGGCCGGGGGCAGGGCGACCTCGGAGGAGGAGGCGCTGGCCGCACCGTCACCCGACCCCGTCGAGCAGGCGGTCACCCCGAGCACGAGCACGGCGCAGGTCGCGAGAGCGGCCCCGAAGCGGGCGGATCGGCGGGTCGAGCGGACCCGGGCGAGGCTGCGAGGAGAGGTCGGTTCGATGGCGTTCGGCACGAGCCGAGCCTAGGTCACGACGACGAGCCGCCGTCGGGGTCGACGGCTGACCTGTGGAGTCAGCGCTGTCGGGTGCCGGAGCCGGTCGGCGTCTCGGCGGTCGGCGGCTGCTCCGCCGGACGCTGCTCCGCCGAACGCTGGCCCACGGGACGCTGCGCAGCAGGACGCGGCTCCGCAGGACGCTGCGCAGCAGGACGCGGCGACACGGGAGGCAGGTTCGCCGGGCGCAGCGTCGTGGGTGACGGCGTCGTCGGCGAATGGCGGTCGGCGAGGAACCTCGCGCGGGCGCTGGTCAGGGCCTCCTCGCGCTCGAGGTCGCGCTGGCGGTCGACCTCACGCGCGGCGGCGAGAGCGCGGGCGTTCTCGCGGGCACGGGCTGCAGCGGCCGAGGAGGCGCGGCGCATGCCATCCCCCGTGGCGCGCGCCCCGGCGGCGGTCGCGGCCCCGGCGGCCCGGCTGCTGCTGCGGACGCGGTCCCACCCCGACTTGGCGATCGGTCCGGCCGCGGCCGCGATCGTCGCACTCCGGGTGCGCAGCCGGTCGGCGGCGCTGGGCCCGACCGGAGCGTCGTCGACGGGTGCCCGTCTCTCGGGTGCGCGCCCCTCGGGCACGTACCCCCGGGGCTCGTCCTGGACGGAGGCGTGGCGGGCCGGCTCGTACGCGGCGGGCTCGTAGCCCGCGCGGTCGGGAACGGAGGAGGCGCGGGCCGGGGGAGCCGGGCGGGGAACGACCGCGCGCTGGTCCGCGGGGGCCTGGCGCGCCTCCTCGGCGGGGTCGGAGGTCGGTTCGACCGAGTCGGCGGGCAGGGCGCCGAGGACTATGTCGGCGAGACCGACCAGGGCGAAGGCGAGCCCCGAGACGAAGAGGCCGATGCCGAGCACGGCGAACGCCACGGCCTCGAAGTCGAGCTGGCCGGGGGCGACGTAGTCGCCGGAGAAGAGACCCGTCTGCACGAGCCGGAAGGTCGAGGCGAGGGCGATCAGCAGACCGGCGGCGCTCATGACGAGGCCGGCGGTGACTGCTGCGGAGACTCTGTTCATGGGGCACCTCCTCTTGCGGACTGGACGGACGGGCCATACGGGCCCGGATGGGACGGGCTGGGTGATGCAGCCCTGCTGAGAATGTAGTCCTCGGGAGGGCTCCGCGGGTGAGCACGGGTGCGCGGAGGAGGCGCTGTGTCGTGCACAGTGCGCACGTTCCGGGCGGTTGCACGGGGTTCGCGGGGTCTTCTCCGATCCGGGGTCGACAGCATCGACGCATGGCTGACTTCTCACGACTCATCGGTGCCGCCAAGCGCGCGCTCGACAACTCGAACTCCGGGAGCGGCTCGGGTGCGCGACCAGGCTCGGGCTCCGGGTCGACGGACTGGCGCGACATGGTGCGCAAGGTCACCGACAAGGTGACGGGCGACGACCGACAGGGCCAGGGCGGCCAGGGCTACGGCCAGGGCCAGGGCCAGCGCCAGGGCCAGGGCGGCCAGGGCTACGGCCAGGGCTACGACCGCCAGCCCCAGGGCTATGACCAGGGCCAGCAGAGCTACGGCCAGGGCGCGCCCCGGCAGCAGAACCCCGGGCAGGCTCGCGACGGACGATCCGGTGCCGGGCTGTCGCCGGCCGACCGGCAGGCGCTCGCCAAGTACGACTACCTCTTGCAGACCGCACCGCCGCAGCAGCTCGAGCAGGTGCACCGCGACGCGTTCGAGCGACTGACGCCCGCGCAGCGCGAGCAGGTGCTGGCCCGTCTCACCGCCGAGTCCCCGGCCGGCGATCGCCCGGCGTCGAGCAGCCCGGCCGACCTGGCCCGCTCGGCGACCCGCGGCGAGGTCGCCCGGCCCGGGCTGATGAAGCGCGTGCTGGGCAGCAGCGGGGGCAAGGTGGCGGCCGGTGCCGCCGCCGGTGCCGGCGTCGCCGCACTCGGAGGCCTCGCGCTCGCGGTGGCCGGCGGGGCGGCCCTCAGCGCCGTCGCGGCGCCGCTGCTGACCGACGCCCTCGCCTCGGGCGTCGACTTCGAGCAGTTCACCGGCGGGTTCGAGGGTCTCGAGGGGCTGGGTGGCTTCGAGGGCGTCGACGGTCTCGCCGCGAGCGGGGAGGACCTCGCCGCGAGCGGCGGGGACTTCGTCGGCGGTCTCGGCGAGCAGGCGAGCGAGTTCGGCTCGAACTTCCAGATCCCCGGGCTGAGCGACTTCTTCGACCGGTAGCCGTTCGGGGCGAGCGTCTAGTCGCGGGTCGGGGTCGTGCGGGCCGGCTCGAACGTCGCCGCCATGACGGTGACGTCGTCGGGGCGCTCCTCCAACCCGGCCGTGGCGGCGATCGAGTGGACGATGGCGGCCGCGCCGGGCGTCTGACGCACGAGGTCCTCGAAGCGGTTGACCGCCTCCAGCTCGTCGTCGTAGAGGTCGAGCACGCCGTCGCTGACGCAGATCAGGGTGTCGCCGGCGCGGGCCTGCGTGGTGAAGGTCGTCCACTCCGTGCCGATGCCGATCGGCAGGTTGAGCGAGCGCAGCCGCTCGACCGTTCCGTCGGCGCGGCGCAGCACGGCGAGGCCGTGACCGGCGTCCGACCAGTGGATGACGCCGTCCATGCCGATCCGGGCATGGAAGCAGGTGGTGAACTGGGTGTCGACCCCGAGACCGCCCGTCTCGACCCCGGTGGAGGCGCGCTTGAGGGCCGTCGCAGGGTCCGACTCGTCGGCCGAGCTGCGCATGACCGCCCGGACGGCTGCCGCGATCATGCCCGCGCCGACGCCCTTGCCCATGACGTCGCCGAGGGTCAGCGCGATGCCGTCGTCGGTGGGGTACCAGTCGAAGAAGTCGCCGCCGACGGTGCGGGCCGGCACGCACGCGCCGAAGACCGAGAACGAGTTCGGCAGGGTCGACGCGTCCGGCGGCAGCAGCGACTGCTGCACCACGGCGGCGCGGTCGAGCTCGCCCTGGACGGCGCGCCGCCGGGCCTGCGACAGGGTGAGGCGCAGTTCGGCCTGCCGGGCCAGCTCGTTCACGGCGACCGCGAGGGTGCCGTAGACGACGACGGACAGCACGAGTCGCACGACCTCGCTCGACGGCGGCCCCGACGGGTCGAACAGGAACGGCATCAGCAGGGTGACCGACGATCCGATGGCCGGGTAGACGACGTGGCGTCGTCCCGGGTTGGCCGCGATCCAGACGATGGGCAGCAGCACGAAGTTGAGGTAGACCGAGCGGCTGTCGCCGGTGCCGTGCCGGAGCAGACCCACGGCGACGAAGTCGGCGGCGGGGATCAGCAGCTCCCAGCGCAGCGGCACGACGCCCCGGTCGATGGCGAGCGCGAAGCCGAGGGCGAGGCCCGCCAGGGCGACCCCGGACCAGAGGGCGACGGCGTCGGTGACCGTCAGCCACGGCGCGCTCGTGCTGAGCACGCCCGCGGCGAGCATGAGCGCGGCGATGAACGCCTGCTTGACGAACGGGAGGCGGCGGGTCGAGATCCGCTCGGCTGCCCGGGTGAGGAACCGCGACCGAGGCCCGCTGGTGCTCTGATCCGACATGCGTCCTCCATCGCGGACGGCGGTGACCGTCCGTTTCGTGCTTGTGGTACCCGTCGCACGAAGAGGTGGAAAGGTCCGTCCAGTTTAGATGCTGGGACATCCTCACCACTCACCCTAGAGGCGGAGCGGTGGGCCTGAAGGCCCCCAGTGCGCGGGTCGACAGAACCGTCGGCCCGAGGAGGCGCGGGTCAGGTCGGCCGGTCCGTCGCGGTCCCCTCGTCCAGACCGAGATCGCGGGCCGCCTGCTCGCGCGCGGCGCGCTCGCGAGCGGCGGTCTGCCCCGCGGCGTCGCCGTCGTGCTGCAGCGTGTAGTGGAACCGCCCGGCACCGACCACGGGGAGCGCGCCCGTCGCCACCGCCGGGTCGTCGGGCAGCACCCGGTGCACGCGCAGATGCCGACCCCGGATCAGCCACACGACCGCCACGGCGGCGGCGACGAAGCCCGAGGCGGCGGCCACGCCGATGGCCCAGCGGGGGCCGGCCACGTCGGCGACCCAGCCGACGACCGGTGCGCCGAGCGGCGTGCCACCCGTGAAGACCGCCATGTAGAGGGCCATGACGCGGCCGCGCATCCTCGGTGCCGTCGTCAGCTGCACGGTCGCGTTCGCCGTCGTCATGAGGGTGATCGACGACAGCCCGACCGCGACGAGCACGGCGGCGAAGCTCCAGTACGACGGCATCAGGGCCGAGACGAGGCAGGTGACGCCGAAGGCGAGCGCGGCCGCGATCAGCACGCGCCATCGGGGCCGCTCGCGTCGGGCCGAGAGCAGGGCGCCGGCCAGCGAGCCGACGGCGATGCACGACGAGAGCAGGCCGAAGCCGCTCGCGTCGGTGCCGAACTCGACGCTCGCCATCGTCGAGGTGAAGATGGCGAAGTTGAGGCCGAAGGTGCCGATCACGAACACCATGACGAAGACGACCACGAGGTCGGGACGGTCGCGGACGTACCGGAACCCCTCTCTGATCTGGCCCTTCGCTCGCGAGACGACCGGTTTCAGCTCGAGCTGCGCCACCCGGATGAACCGCAGCGACAGCAGCACCGCCGCGAACGAGCCGGCGTTGATCATGAACACCCAGCCCGTGCCGATCGTCGCGATGAGCACCCCCGCGACGGCCGGGCCGATCAGGCGGGCGCCGTTGAACGAGGCCGAGTTGAGACTGACGGCGTTGGTGAGATGACCGGGCGGGACGAGCTCGGAGACGAAGCTCTGCCGCACGGGCGCATCGATGGCGGCTGCGACGCCGAGCAGCAGAGCGAAGACGTAGACCATCCAGAGCTCGACCGTGTCGGTCAGCACGAGCAGGCCGAGGGCGAGTCCGAGCAGGCCCATGCTCAGCTGCGTCACCATCAGCAGCCGTCTCCGGTCGAACCGGTCGGCGATCAGCCCCGTGACGGGCACCATCAGGATGGGTGGCGCGAACTGCAGCGCCATGGTGATGCCGAGCGCCGTCGCATCGTCGTCGGTCAGATCGGTGAGGACGAGCCAGTCCTGCGCCGTGCGCTGCATCCAGGTGCCGATGTTCGACACGAGGGCGCCGGCGAACCACAGCCGGTAGTTGACCAGCGAGAGGCTGCGGAACATCGTGCTCACGACACGCCCTGCGGACGGACGACGGCGGTCTCGAGTCGAGGAGGCGCGGTGTCGGTCATCGAGGAGCCACGATAATCGCTCCGCCCGGGTCCCCGCCGCGATCGGTGCAGATGGCGCAAGTCTGCGGCGCGCGCAGTGCGTTCCGTGGCCCGACACCTGTCGGACACCCGGACGACACGCGGTGTTATCGGCGGACCGGTCGACTGATGCGGTCCCCCGATCAGGGGTGGACCCGCACCGTCGATCACCTGGAGCAGGAGCACGAAGTGACCCCCACGACCCGCCGCCGCCGCGCGGCCCTCATCACGGGGGCGGTGGCGATCAGCGCCTCCTTGGCCCTCGTCCCCACCGTTGCGTCCGCCGCGACGCCCGCCGAGGTCGCCGAGAACGGCGGCGCCGCCCGCAGCATCGACGACAGCACGCAGGTGCTGCTCGACTCCGTGAAGGGCGGACCGGCGAAGAACGTCATCCTGCTGATCGGCGACGGCATGGGCGACTCCGAGATCACCTCGGCTCGCAACTACGCCTACGGCGCCGGCGGGCAGCTGCCCGGCATCGACGCCCTGCCGCTGACCGGCCAGTACACGACCTACTCGCTGTACCGCGACGGCGCGAACAAGGGGAAGCCGGACTACGTGCCCGACTCCGCCGCGACCGGTTCAGCCTGGGCCACCGGCACGAAGACGTACGACAACGCGATCTCGGTCGACATCGACGGTGTCCCGCAGGACACCCTGCTCGAGATCGCCAAGGCGAACGGCAAGAAGACCGGCAACGTGTCGACGGCCGAGCTGCAGGACGCGACCCCGGCCGTGCAGGCCGCCCACGTCGCCGCGCGGAGCTGCTACGGCCCCGACTCGGTGACCCAGTGCGGCGCCGACGCCCTCGACCAGGGCGGTCTCGGCTCGATCAGCGAGCAGATCATCGGCACCCGGGCCGACGTCACCCTCGGAGGAGGCGCGGCGTCGTTCACGCAGACCGCCCGTGCCGGTCAGTGGCAGGGCGAGACCCTGTTCGACCAGGCGGCCGACCGCGGCTACCAGATCGTCCGCGACGCCGCGGGTCTCGGCGCCCTGGCCGCCGCCGACCAGACGGCCCCGGTGCTCGGCACGTTCACCGACGGCAACTTCCCGACGCGCTTCGCCGCCACGACCGCGACCGTCGGCGGCGCCGACCTCGCACCGCAGACCTGCACGCCGAACCCCCAGCGCCTCTCGACCGACCTCTCGCTGCGCTCGCTCACCGAGAAGTCGATCGACCTGCTGGACACCGGCGACGAGGGCTTCTTCCTGCAGGTCGAGGGCGCCTCGATCGACAAGCGCGACCACAGCGCCGACGCCTGCGGTCAGATCGGCGAGGTGCTCGACCTCGACGAGGCCGTGCGGGCCGCGCTCGACTTCGCGATCGCCGACGGCGACACGATGGTCATCGTCACGGCGGACCACGCGCACACCAGCCAGATCGTCGACAGCACGCCGCCCGCGACGCTCAGCACCGCGCTGACCACGGTCGACGGCACGACGATGAAGATCGCCTACGGCACGGCCGCGGCCGGCGGATCGCAGCAGCACACCGGATCGCAGCTGCGGGTCGCGGGCTACGGCCCCGGCGCCGGCAACGTGGTCGGCCTGATCGACCAGACCGACAACTTCTTCACCATCGCGAACGCCCTCGAGCTCGACCGCGACCTCGACGGACTGAGCGCCGACGCGACGATCTCGGGTCCGACCGAGGTGGCGCCCGACAGCGGGTTCACGGTCTCGGCCGCAGGGCTGGGCGGCGACCGTCAGGTGCGGGCAGTGCTCGACGCGGGTGACGGCAGCGACCCGGTCGACCTCGGGCTCGTCGACGTGGTCGACGGCACCGTGACGGTCAGCGCGACGGCTCCCGCCGAGGCGGGGACCGCGACGGTCACCCTGACCGGCGTGCAGTCGGGCCTCTCCCTGAGTGCGGTCGTCGCGGTCGTCGACGGAGCGGTCGTGCCGGCCCCGACGGCGACCCCGTCGGCGACCCCGGCACCGGGCGACCCGTCGGCGACGCCGACCGACCCCGCCGGCGTCGTGCCGGGCGCGGATGACGGCAGCGCGGGCGGCGCGGGTGGTGCGGGCACGGCCGGCTCCGGACCGCTCGCCTTCACCGGGTCGGAGGCGCTGCCGGCGCTGCTGCTCGCCCTGATGCTCGTCGCCTCGGGCGCCGTGCTCGTGGCCCGCCGTCGTCGCCAGCAGCAGCAGCAGCTCGCCTCGGCGAACGGGGACCTGGGGCCGCAGCTGTAGCGCGTCGCGCGTCGGGCGCAGCGCGTCGCGAGGAGCGCCCAGCGCGTGCCTCCGAGTGGACGAGACACCGTGCGATACGCGGAGTCTCGTCCACTTCGTGGTGCGTGCGGCGGGGTGGCGTCCGCGGACTACTCGCGGCCGAGTCGGCCGATCAGGCTGGTGTCGAGCGAGTCGAGCAGATCGGCGACGTCGTCGTAGACCTCGTCGGCACCCGCCTCGACGAGCTCGTCGCGCGAGAATCCGCCGCTCAGCACGCCGATGCAGCGGACGCCGGCGCGGTGGGCCGCCGCGACGTCCCACACCGCGTCGCCGACCATGATCGCCTGCGCGGCGGGCACGCCCGCCTTCTCGAGGGCGACCTCGACGATGCCCGGGTCGGGTTTGGCGGTCTCGACGTCTTCGCTCGAGGTGACGGCCCAGAGGGCGTCTTCGATCTGCAGCAAGGAGCGCAGCGCTTTCAACTCGTTCTCGGGTGCGCTCGTCGCGAGCACCACCGAGTGACCGCGGCCGGCGAGCGCCTCGAGGAGGTCGGTCGCGCGGTCGAGGACGTGCAGGTCGCCGCCGTCGCCGAGGTGCTCGTCGTAGAAGCGGGTGTGGGCGTCCTTCACCTTCTCGACGAGGTCGTCGTCAGCATCGTCGCCGATCAGGCCGGAGATCAGCAGCGACGAGTCCTCGCCGATCGAGCGGTGGATCCGCCAGCTGTCCACCGGGTGACCGACCTCGGCGAAGGCCCGCGACCAGGCGTCGACATGCGCGTAGTTGGAGTCGACGAGGGTGCCGTCGATGTCGAAGAGCACTGCGGTGTCGGGGGAGTCGTGCGGTGTGGACGTCATCGAACAACCTTGCACCCGCTGCACGGATCGCGTTCCGATCGGGTGCCCGCGCCTCCTCGGTGTGCCGAACCCGACCGCGCATGCTCGGCCTGGTGTACCGAACCCGACTAAATCGCGGCTCAGGTGCCTTTTGGTGGCTCAGCGCCATCTTTTCGGCCGATTCTGTCGGGATCTGCACACAAGCAGGGCCGCTGTCGCGCGCTGTGCCCATCAAGCGCTGTCGCGCGCTGTGCCTGTCAGGCGCTGTCGCGCGCCGTGCCCATCAAGCGCTGTCGCGCCACATGATGTCGGTGGGGAGCAGCACGCCCGTGGTGGGCAGGTCGGCGCCGCCCAGCTGGTCGAGCACCTGCTGCGCGGCGCGGCGGCCGAGGTCTTCGGCGGGCTGGCGCACGGTCGAGAGGGCCGGGGTGCAGCGGAGGGCCCACGAGCTGTCGTCGAAGCCGACGATGCCGACCTGCGCGGGCACCTCGATGCCGCGGCGGTGCAGCACGTCGAGGGCCCCGGCGGCGACGGCGTCGGACGCCGCGAAGACGCCGTCGACCGCGGGGTCGCGCCGCAGCAGCTCGGACATGCCGTCGACCCCAGCTGTGTAGCTGTAGAACGGGTTGCGGACGACGAGGTCGGGGTCGAACAGGTCGCCGAGCGCCGTGCGGAACCCGGCGAGGCGGTCTTCGCCCGAGTCGCGGTCGAGCCCGGAGGCGAGCATGCCGATGCGACGCCGACCGGTGTCGACGAGGCGGCGGACGATCGCCTCGGCCGCGGCGCGGTTGTCGATGCCGATGAACGGGATGTCGGGGGCGTCGGGCGGGTGGCCGACGAACGACGCGGGGAGGCGCAGCTCGGCGACCGCCTCGGAGATCGGGTCGCCCGTACGGGCCGACAGGATGATCGCCCCGTCGACGAAGCCGCCGCGGAGGTACTCGATGACCCGGTCGCTGTCGCGCTGCGAGTCGATCATCAGGGTGACGAGCTGGTGGTCGGCCTGCGACAGGACGGCGTTCGTGCCGATCAGGATGTTGCCGATGTTGGGATCGTCGAGCACGACCGAGTGCGGCTCGTGCACGATCAGCGCGATCGCTCTCGAGCGCTGCGTGACGAGGTTGCGGGCCGCCGCGTTGCGCACGTAGCCGACCTTGGCCACGGCCGCCTCGACGGCCTCGCGCGCCTGCGCCGACACGTACGGCTCGTTGTTCAGCACCCGCGAGACGGTGCCGCGCGAGATGCCCGCCTCGGCCGCCACGTCGTGGATCGTGGCCCGGCGTCTCGGGGATCTCGGACCGGACATGGGAGTCACCTTAGCTGAGCCTGAGAGGGGTCGTGAGGCCGGAACGAGCGGCTGTGGACGAAGGAGAACGTGAGTGATGTTGACAAATCCGCGACGGGTGGGCTTTACTCTGTGAACCTTCCCAGAAATTGTCGCCGCGGTCTTGCCGTCGCGAATGTGGGAACGATCACAGACATCATGTGTGAACCTTCACAGACGAAGGGCTCCGGCCTCGAGTCGGTGGGGGATCGCCCGCCGACGAAGCCGAGGCCCCGTGCTCACCCAGACCCTCCCGCAGCAGACCGCGCTCGATCTCGGGCTCGACGGTCTCGTCTTCGGCTGCGACTACAACCCCGAGCAGTGGTCGCCCGAGACCTGGGTCGACGACGTCGCCCTGATGCGCGAGGCCGGGGTCAACCTGGTCGCCATCAACATCTTCGGCTGGTCGCACGTCGAGCCCGAGCCCGGCCGCTTCCGCTTCGACGACCTCGACGCCGTCATCGAGCTGCTGCACGCCGCGGGCATCGGGGTCAACCTCGGCACCGGCACCTCGTCGCCGCCGCCGTGGCTGACCACCCGCCACCCCGAGGTGCTGCCCCAGGCCGCGGACGGCACGACGCGGTGGCCCGGCGGCCGTCAGGCCTACTGCCCGAGCTCGCCCGTCTTCCGTGAGCGCGCCCTCCAGCTCGTCCGCGCGACCGCCGAGCGCTACGGCCGGCACCCCGCCGTGAAGCTCTGGCACGTGTCGAACGAGCTCGGCTGCCACAACGCCCTCTGCTACTGCGACGAGTCGGCCCGAGCATTCCGAGCCTGGCTGGAGGCGCGCTACGGCAGCGTCGACGCCCTCAACACCGCCTGGGGTACGGCCTTCTGGAGCCAGCGCTACTCGGCGTTCGCCGAGGTGCTGCCCCCGCGGGCGACCCTGTCGTTCGTCAATCCGGCGCAGACCATCGACTTCCAGCGCTTCAGCTCCGACACGCTGCTCGAGCACTATCGCGCCGAGGCCACCGTCATCGAGGCCGTCAGCGCCGTGCCGATCACGACGAACTTCATGGTCGCCGCCCACATCAAGAACCAGGACTACTGGAGCTGGGCCGACGACATGGCCGTCATCGCCAACGACCACTACCTCGATCACCGCCTCGAGCGCCCCGTCGTCGAGCTGGCCTTCGCCGCCGACACGACCCGCGGTCTCGCCGGAGGCGCCCCGTGGATCCTCATGGAGCACTCGACGGGCGCCGTGAACTGGCAGCCCCGCAACCTCGCGAAGGCACCGGGCGAGATGCTCCGGAACACCGCCTCCCATGTCGCCCGCGGCGCCGACGGCATCTGCTTCTTCCAGTGGCGCGCCTCCGTCAAGGGCACCGAGAAGTTCCACTCCGCGCTGCTGCCGCACGCCGGCACGTCGTCGCGCATCTGGGACGAGTCGGTGCGTCTCGGCGCCCTGGCCGGTCGCCTCGGCGAGCTGCGCGGCTCGCGCGTGGTCGCCGACGTCGCCCTCGTCTTCAGCTGGGAGAACTGGTGGGCCGCCGACCTCGAGGCGCACCCCACGGCCGACTTCTCGTACATCGAGCAGGTGCACCGCCTCTACGGCGCCCTCTGGGATCTCGGCGTCACGGTCGACGTCGTCGCGCCGGGCGCCCCGCTCGACGGCTACTCGCTCGTGGTCGTGCCGAGCCTCTACCTGGTGCGCGACGAGCACGCGGCCGTCGTCGACGCGTTCGTCGCCGACGGCGGGTCGGCCCTCGTGACGTTCTTCAGCGGCATCGTCGACGAGACCGACGGGGTCCGTCCGGGCGGCTACCCGGGTGCGTTCCGCGAGATGCTCGGGGTCAGGGTCGACGAGTTCGCCCCGCTGCCGGTCGGCGGCACCGTCGAGCTCGCCGGCGGTCTGCCGGGCGCCACGGGCAGCCTCTGGTCCGAGCCCGTCGAGCTCGTCGGCGCCGAGGCCGTCGTCGAGTACGCCTCGGGCACCCTCGCCGGGCGCCCGGCCGTCACCCGCAACACCCACGGCCGCGGTCTCGGCTGGTACGTCTCGACCGTGCTCGACGCCGAGGCCCTCGGCGACCTCGTCGCCCGGGTCGTCGACGAGGCCGGTGTTCCCGCCCGCAGCGAGGCAGCCGGCCACCCCGGTGTCGAGATCGTCCGCCGGGTCGGCGAGCAGCACGAGTGGGTCTTCGTGCTGAACCACTCCGACGAGACCGTCGCCCACGACTTCGCCGGCTACGACCTCGTCTCCGAGCAGAACGTGGCGGGGCGCATCGAGCTCGCCGCGGGCGGCTCGCACATCATCCGTCAGGACCGGAAGGCATCATGACCGTCACCCCCGCCCGCCCGCGAGACCCGCGAGCCGCCGACATCCCACGGCGCGGATCCGCGCCGAAGCAGAGGACCGCGCCCCGCCGCGGCTTCCGCTACCGCAAGGCGATCGCGATCTTCGTCCTGCCCTTCGGGGTGCTGTTCGCCGCGTTCTACCTGACGCCGATCCTCTACGCCGTGTACCAGTCGCTGCAGAAGATCGAGCGCGAGGGCACCTTCGGGGCCCCGACGCAGGTCTTCGGCGGTCTGACCCAGTACGCGCTGGTGTTCCAGAGCACCGAGTTCTGGGCGTCCATCCTCCGGGTGCTGATGTTCGGCATCGTGCAGGTGCCCGTGATGCTGTTCCTCGCGCTGCTGTTCGCCCTGCTGCTCGACTCGCCCCTCCTCCGCGGCAAGCGCTTCTTCCGACTCGCGTTCTTCGCGCCGTACGCCGTGCCCGGCGTCATCGCCGCGATCATGTGGGGCTACCTGTACTCGCCGAGCCTGTCGCCGTTCTCGGCGGTCACCTCGAACGTCGGGCTGCTCGACGGCGGCACCGTCCTCTGGGCCATCGCGAACGTCGTCACCTGGGTGTTCGTCGGCTACAACATGCTGATCATCTACTCGTCGCTGCTCGCGATCCCCACCGAGATCTACGAGGCCGCACGGCTCGACGGGGCGTCGCAGTTCCGCATCGCCGTCGCCATCAAGATCCCGCTGGTGATCCCGGCCATCGTGCTCACCGCCGTCTTCTCGGTGATCGGCACCCTGCAGCTGCTCACCGAGCCGCTCGTGTTCCGCCAGTTCACATCGACCATCTCGTCGACGTTCACGCCGAACATGCTCGTCTACTCGACGTCGTCGGTGCCCAACTTCAACCTCGCGGCCGCGTTCAGCGTCGTCCTCGCGGTCGCCACGTTCATCCTCTCGATCGGATTCCTCCGGTTGACCCAGCGGAAGGCCGACCAGTGACCGTCGACGCCCCCATCCGTCCCGCCGAGTCGTTCGACGACAAGACGACCCCCGCCCGCCAGCGCGGTCGCGGCCCCCGCGAGAGCGTCATGTCGCGCTCCGCCGCGATGATCATCATGGGCGCGTTCACGCTCTACTTCCTGATCCCGATCTTCTGGCTGCTGGTCTCGTCGACCAAGACGCTCGACAACTTCAACACCAGCGCCGCGCTGTGGTTCTCGCCCACGTCGCTGCAGGACTTCGCGGGCAACATCGCGCAGCTCTTCACCTACAACGACGGCATCTTCCCGCGGTGGATGGTCAACAGCATCGTCTACGCGACGATCGCCGGCGGTCTCGGCACGATCCTCTCGGCGATGTGCGGCTACGCGCTGGCGAAGTACCGGTTCCGTGGTCGCGAGGCGCTGTTCAACATCTTCCTGGGCGGCGTGCTCGTGCCGGCGACGGCCCTGGCGCTCCCGCTGTTCCTGATCTTCAGCGAGGTGCAGCTGACCGACACGTTCTGGGCGGTGTTCCTGCCGAGCATCGTCAGCCCGTTCGGCGTCTACCTGAGCCGCATCTACGCGGCGTCCAGCGTGCCCGACGAGATCGTGGAGGCCGCCCGCATCGACGGCTCGAGCGAGCTCCGGACCTTCTTCACCGTCGCGATCCGACTCATGTCGCCGGCCCTCGTGACCGTGTTCCTGTTCCAGTTCGTCGCGATCTGGAACAACTTCTTCCTGCCCCTGGTGATGCTGCGCTCGCAGGAGCTGTTCCCGGTGACCCTCGGTCTCTACACCTGGAACTCCAACGTCAGCCAGTACCCCGAGCTCCGCACCCTGGTGCTCGTGGGGGCGTTCGTCTCGATCATCCCCCTGCTGATCGCGTTCCTCAGCCTGCAGCGCTTCTGGCGCAGCGGCCTGGGGGCCGGCGGTCTCAAATAAGCCACCCCTCCCGGGTCACCCGACCCGCACCTCCTCGACCTCCAACCCGTACGGAAACGACGTCGTTCCCTCCCGAGACCGGGCTCCCCGGTCTCGCACCCCGATTGGAAATCACATGAAGAAGTCCAGAGTCCTCTCGATCGCGGCGGCCGCCGTGATCTCGACCATCGCCCTCGCCGGCTGCAGCGCCGGCAGCGGCTCCGACGGCGGATCCGGCTCCGGCGACGCCGCCTCGTGCGACGCGTCGTCCGGTCCCGTCACGCTCAACTTCACGACCTGGGTCCCCAACATGGACAAGGTCGTCGCCCTCTGGAACGAGGAGAACCCCGACGTCCAGGTGAAGGTCTCGATCGTGCCGAACGGCAACAGCGGCACCTACCAGAACTTCTTCAACCAGCTGAAGGCGGGCAACGCGCCCGACATCGGGCAGGTCGAGTACGACACCCTCCCCGCGTTCCGGGTGCAGGACGGCCTGGCGAACATCGCCTCGTGCGAGGGAGTGAGCGACGCCGAGGCCGACTTCTCGGACGGTCTGTGGAACCAGGTCACCTTCGGCGAGGACGACAGCGTCTACGCGATCCCCCAGGACTCGGGCCCCATGGCCCTCTACTACCGCAAGGACCTCTTCGAGAAGGCTGGACTCGACGTCCCCACCACGTGGGAGCAGTACGCCGAGGACGCCGTGAAGATCAAGGAGATGGGCGGCAGCATCACGAACTTCGCCAAGGGCGACGTGAACCAGTTCGCCGGTCTCGTCTCGCAGGCCGGCGGCCAGTGGTTCGACACCAGCGACGGCACGTGGAGCGTCGACATGACCGACGAGGCCTCCACCAAGGTCGCCGACTACTGGCAGGACCTCATCTCGAAGGACCTCGTCACGACCCTGCCGAGCTTCACCGACGAGTGGAACAACGCCTACAACACCGATCAGGACTGGACCTGGGTCTCGGCCGTCTGGGGTGCCAACACCATCTCGAGCGGCGCCCCCGACACGTCGGGCAAGTGGGCCGTCGCGCCCATGCCGCAGTGGGAGGAGGGCGAGACCGCGTCGGCCGCCTGGGGCGGATCGTCGAACGTCGTCTTCAAGGGCAGCGAGCACCCCGCTGAGGCCTCGCAGTTCCTGGTCTGGCTGAACACGTCGACCGAGGCGCTCGACGCCCTCAACAAGGAGGCCAACCTGTACCCGGCCTCGAGCACCGGCGCCGAGCTGCCGGCCCTGACCTCGGGCGTCGAGTTCTACGGCGACCAGGCCATCTACGAGGAGTTCGCGACCGCGGCCGAGAACATCCAGCCCTTCACCTGGGGCCCCACGATGACGCAGACCTACAGCGACATCTCCGACGGCTTCGGCACCGCCGCCTCGGGCGACGGCACCCTGCTCGAGGCCCTCGAGAGCGGCCAGGAGAAGACGATCGCCGCCCTCGAGGCGCAGTCGATCGCCGTCAAGTAACAGCACCTGCAGTGACGGCGCCCGCGCCGGGGGAGTCCTCCTCCGACGCGGGCGCCGTCGTGCGCCCGGGGGTCGGAGCCGGAGCCGAGGAGGCGCGGGTCGACCTCGCCGAGGAGGCGCGGGTCGGATCCCGAGGAGGCGCGGGTCAGATCTCGAGGACGCCGTCGACTGCCGCCGACCGCGGGGGCATCTGCCCGGTGGCGACGTCCTCTTCGAGATGGACGTCGACGTAGTCCCACGACTCGGGGTACCCGGCGTCATCGAACACCCGGTACCTCCTGCTCAGGCGGAGGAACGGCACAGCGGTGTGCTCGAACGAGACGACGAGCTCGGTGTCGGGCCAGGCGCCCCAACGCTCGACCACGACGTCGCGGTACGCGCTGCGACCCCGACGCGGGGCGGGGTGGTCGTGCGTCCACACCACGACCGGCTCGGCCAGGGCCTCCAGGCGCCGGCTCAGTGCGGCGACGGCCTCGTCGCGGGCCGTCGCGTCGCCGTCCCAGAGCGGCCAGGTCGCGCCGACCACGCCGGTGAGGTCGAAGCGGTCTCCCCAAGTCTCGTGGAGGACGGTCTCGGCCTGCTCCTGCGCCTCCCAGTCGTCGTCGTGCTCGAGCGGGACGGCCGTCGACGGGAGTGAGCCGGTGTCGATCGACGACGGGAGTCCGGCCCTCGTGTCGACCCGAGCCTCCCGAGGCTCGTAGACGACGTTCCAGCCCCATCCGTCGGGCGAGGCGATCTCGCGCGGGCCCGTCGCATGGAAGCGGATCACGAGGTCGTCGCGGTCGAGTCGGACGCCGTCGATGAGGTGGTCGACCCGGACCATGTCGCGCTCGCCCCGCGGGCCGACGCGGATGAGATCGCCGGGCGAGGTCGGCAGCGGGTCGGCGGGCTCGCGTTCGGGCAGCGGGTCGTCGTCGTGCTCCACCCCGTCGGCGCCGACGAAGTGGTAGGTGTACTGCGTGGCCGTCATGACGAGGGTGTCGTCGCTGTCGCTGTCGAGGTCGAGGTCGGCTTCGCCGTCGGTCCCGTGCTGGTGGTCGTCGTCGTTCACGCCGTGATCGTCGGGCACATCGGTCCCGGCCTCGGGCCAGAACGGCTCCTCGGGCATCGGCTCGAGCATGGCGGGGTCGGGCGATCCCTCCTCGCCCGCATCGTCGGACGACTGCTCGAGCGGGTCGTCCTCGCCCATCCAGAACGACGCGCTCGCTGCGGGGGTCGCCGGCCCATAGACCCACCCTGTCGTCGCCGACCGGGCGGTGCGTCCCCAGGTCGTGTGCGGCGGTGACACCCTCGGAGGTGAGATGGACTGCGGTGTACTCCATCGCCTCGACGATATTTTCGGCGCCGCCCGTGTCGGATTCGTACACGACCCATGCACCCGACTCCGTGGGTACGACGGAGGCACCCGTCACGGCTCGCCGCGGCACTGATGCGTCACCCCACGTGATCAACGTCGATGCGCCGCCCCCGTCGACGACCGCAGCCACCGGTCGCGTCGCATCGGGGATCAGAGTCAGGTCGCCGACGGCGACGGCGGCGAGAGGGACGAGCGGGTCACGGGAATTCGTCGGCACGAGTCGACGCTAGCGGCCTCCCCTCCACCCGGTGCCTCGGAGCGAGTTCACCCGCCGGGTGCTTTCCCAGTGGCCCCCTTCCCGCCGGGCTCGCTCGGGCATACTGTATGCCACACGACGAGCGAGGAGTCACCATGGCGACCGATGGATTCAGCGCGACCGAGAAGGCGGCGATGAAGCAGCGGGCCGCCGAGCTCCGCGCCGAGGCGAAGCAGCAGAAGGCGGCCGACAGAGCCGCGGCCGACCTGCAGAGCGTGCTCGACGCCCACTTCGCCATGACGGAGTCGGAGCGGCTGCTCGCCGAGAACCTCCACGCGATCGTGCTCGAGCAGGCGCCCCAGCTGCTGCCGAAGACCTGGTACGGGTTCCCGTCGTACGCCGGGCCCGACGGCAAGATCGTCGTGTTCTTCCAGCCGGGTGCGAAGTTCGGCACGAGGTACAGCACGGTCGGGTTCCAGGATTCTGCGACGCTCGACGAGGGGTCGCTCTGGGCCACGTCGTTCGCCTACACCGCGATCGACGACGACTCGACGGCGCGACTCGTCGCTCTGATCCGCCAGGCGACGCAGGGCGCCGAGTAGGGCGGACGGCCGGCACCGCGCCTCCTTCCGTGCCATCCGGGCGTCGATGAGTCACGACGCGCCGTGTGACTGCCGGGGCGGCGGCGTGTCGTGACTCATCGAGCCGCTTCGCCTCGGCTGCTCGGCTGCCGGGCTGAGTGCTGCGGATCTGGCATAGGGTCTTGCCTATGACGCAAGACATGATCGACGAGGTCGTCCGCCAGCGGATCCGCGGGCTGCGTGTGGCCCGGGGGTGGACCCTCGAGGCGCTGTCGTCGCGCTGCTACCTGTCGACGTCGACGCTGAGTCGCATCGAGACCGGGCACCGGCGCATCGCGCTCGACCAGCTGGTGCCCATCGCGCAGGCGCTCGGCACGACGCTCGATCAGCTGGTCGAGCCCGAGGGCGACGACGACGTCGTGATCCGGCCGGAGCCCGAGGCGAGCGCAGGCCTGACCGTCTGGCTGCTGTCTCGGGAGCGCGATCGTCGGGGCGTGACGATCGCGAAGATGCGCATCACGTCGGAGCGGGAGGTCGGCGAGCCCCGTGTGCACCCGGGTTACGAGTGGTTCACGGTGCTGAGCGGCACGGTGCGGCTGCGTCTCGGTGAGCGGGAGATCCTCGTGCGGCAGGGGCAGGCGGCGGAGTTCTCGACGATGACGCCGCACGCGATCGAGGCGCACGAGGGGCCGGTCGAGGTGCTGACGATCTTCGACCACGACGGCGAGCGGGCGCACCTGCCGGGGCACCGCGGCGCCTGAGCGCCGGCGTCTGCGTCGGCTCGTCGAGCAGGGAGTGCTCTCGCGATTCGCCTATTACGCATCGATGCGTAATAGTCGGTCGGCGGGATCGCCCCCGCCCCGCCCCCCCCGCGATTCGGTTGCTACGCATGGATGCGTAATAGCCGATCGGTGAATCACCGCCCCCCAGGGGCCTGTCCCCGAGGGCTCGGCGGTCGGTAGGCGTCGTGTGGATCCGTCGAGGAGACGCGACGCGCGGGGTGCGCCGCGGCGACCGGGTGCGGGGCGGTGCCGGCCCGTTCGGCCGGGGCGGTGGTGTCCGGGGCGGTGGTGTCCGGGTCGGATGAGCCCCGCGCGAGGCGCGGAGGCCAGGTCGTCACCACGATGCTCAGGACGAACGCGGCGAGCAGACCGAGAAGACCGACGGCGAAGGCGCCCGGCGCGAGGGCGCCCGTGATGATGCCGGGCATGGCTTCGTCCGGCGGCAGGCAGACGCCGTCCACGTTGCAGGTCAGGGAGCCGTATGCGGCTCCAGGCGGATGGACGCCTCGTACGGAGAACATCGCGACGACCGAGCCGATGATCACGACGGACGAGGCGAGGGCGAGGGCGCTGATGGGAGAGCGGGGCACGACCTGAGCATATGACGACCGTCATGTCTGAAGCCTCGGGCCGGGGTGACGGGACGCGCGTTTCGAGGTCGACCCGCGCCTCCTCGGTATCCCATGGCCGTGACGGATTCGGGCTGGGCGACACGTGTTGCTCGGAAACCTATGCGGGCGTATGGTTCGAAGGGTGGGCTCATCGACGAGCCCGACCGGCCCCGACGGCCGGCCCCGAACGACGGAAGGCACGCATCATGGCTCGATTCGACAACAGGACCGCACTCGTCACCGGCGGCGGGAGCGGCATCGGCGCCGCGATCTCGCGCTCGCTGGCCGCAGAGGGCGCCTCCGTGGTCGTCACCGACATCAAGCTCGACGCGGCGCAGTCCGTCGTCGACGAGATCGTCGCAGCCGGCGGAACCGCCGCGGCCTTCGAGCAGAACACGGCGAAGGCCGAGCAGTCGGAGGCGGCCGTCGAGTTCGCGAAGACGACCTACGGTGCCCTCCACCTCGCCGTGAACAACGCCGGCATCGGCGCCCCGGCCGCCGACATCGGCGACTACGACATCGCCGCGTGGGATCGCGTCCGCGGAGTCGACCTCGACGGTGTCTTCTACGGCCTCCGCTACCAGCTGCCCGCCATGGTCGAGGCCGGCGGAGGAGCCGTCGTCAACATGAGCTCCGTGCTCGGCTCGGTCGGCATCGCGCAGAACGCCGCCTACGTCGCGAGCAAGCACGCCCTCGTCGGTCTGACCAAGGTCGCCGCCCTCGAGTACTCGGCCCGCGGTGTCCGCACCAACGCCGTCGGGCCCGGGTTCATCGACACCCCGCTCGTCCGCTCGTCGCTCGACGGCGACGCGCTCGCCTACCTCGAGTCGCAGCACGCGACCGGCCGACTCGGCACCGACAAGGAGGTCTCGGCGCTGGTGCTGTTCCTCCTCAGCGACGACGCGTCGTTCATCACGGGCAGCTACCACCTCGTCGACGGCGGCTACTCGGCGCGCTGACCCGCGCCTCCTGCGCTCCCCAGCGTCGAGGAGTCACGACACGCCGCGCACCCCCGGGCAGCCGCGGCGTGTCCTGACTCCTCGAGCGGGCAGGCCCGGGCTGCCTCGGGCGACCCGGAGGCCGAGGAGGCGCGCTTCAGGCCTGCTTCAGCGCCGGCCCGTCAGAATGGGCGGGTCGCGCACCCGGCGCGCCGTCAGGAGGCCCCCGTGCGCGTGCTCGTCGTCGAAGACCAGGCCGCGCTCGCCGAGGGGCTCCGGCTGGGGCTCGAGGCCGAGGGCATCGCGGTCGACGTCGCGGCCACCGGCACCGACGGCCTCTGGCGCACCCGCGAGGGCAGCTACGACGCCGTCGTGCTCGACATCATGCTGCCGGGCATGAGCGGCTACGCCGTCTGCCGATCCATGCGCGAGGGCGGCGACTGGACCCCGGTCATCATGCTCACCGCCAAGGACGGCGAGTGGGACCAGGTCGAGGCGCTCGACACGGGCGCCGACGACTACCTCACCAAGCCGTTCTCGTTCGTCGTGCTGCTCGCGCGACTGCGTGCCCTCGTCCGGCGCGGCGCCCGCGAACGCCCGGTCGTGCTCGAGGCCGGCGACCTGCGCGTCGACCCCGCCTCGCGCACCGTGCACCGCGGCGACACCGCCGTCGAGCTGACCAGTCGCGAGTTCGCGGTGCTCGAGTTCCTGATGCGGCACGTCGGGCAGGTCGTCACGAAGCGCCAGGTGCTCGACGGCGTCTGGAACGACGACTTCGAGGGCGACCCCAACATCGTCGAGGTCTACGTGCGGCACCTCCGCAACAAGGTCGACCGGCCGTTCGGGCGCGAGGCGATCGTCACGATGCGCGGCGCCGGGTACCGACTGGAGGCTCAGGGTGGCTGACGGGCCCGCGGTCGGGCGCCGCGCCTCCCTCCGGCTGCGGATCACGGTGGCCGCGGTGCTCGCGGTCGCCCTCACGCTGGGCGTCTTCACCCTGGTCTTCGCGCTCGTGCAGCGGGCCGTGCTCGACGACGCCCCGCGGTCGGCGGCCCAGACCGACGCCGACCGGGTCGCCTCGGCCATCGAGGCCGGCACCGCGCCCGCGACGGCCGCGGCGGGCGACACCGACGACGGAGCGGTGCTCGTCGTCGACCGCACCGGGGCCCTGCTCGCCGCCGGGGGAGACGACGATCTGCTCGAGCACCTCACCGACGGCAGCGTCGGAGACCCGTCGGCGCTCGGCCCCACGGCGCGGATCGACGGCGACACGTACGTCGTGGCGACCGAATCGGCGACCCGACCGGGCGACGACGCCTCGAGCGGTTCGGGTTCGGGCTCGGGCTCGGGTTCGGGTTCGGGCTCGGGTTCGGGCTCCGTCGACTCGGACGACGACACCGACACCGACACCGACACCGACACCGACACCGATTCCGACGTGGACGACGCCGACGCCGACACGAACGCCGACCCCGCGGCGACCGTCACCGTCGTCGCCGTGAGATCCCTCGAGGAGGCGCGGGCCGCCTCCTCGGCCAGTCTCGTCACGCTCGGGGTCGCGATCCCGGTCGCTCTGCTGGTGCTGGCCGTGACGACCTGGCTCGTCGTCGGCCGGGCGCTCCGCCCCGTCGAGGCGATGCGCCGCGAGGTCGACGCCGTCACGGCGGCTCAGCTCGATCGGCGCGTGGCCGACCCCGGCGGCACCGACGAGGTCGCCCGACTCGCCCGCACGCTGAACGACATGCTGGCCCGGCTCGAGTCGTCGGCCGCGGCCCAGCGCCGCTTCGTCGGCGACGCCTCGCACGAGCTGAAGACGCCCCTCGCGACCATCCGCCAGCACGCCGAGGTCGCCCTGCTGCACCCCGAGAGCATCGACGGCGCCGCGCTCGCGGGCACGGTGATGACCGAGGAGGCGCGGCTCACCGGGCTCGTGCAAGGCCTGCTGGTCCTCGCTCGCGCCGACGAGGGAGCGCTCGGCGTCACCCGTCGCCCCGTCGACCTCGACGACCTCGTGGTGACCGAGACGGCGCGACTGCGCGGGGCGACACCGGGTCTCGCCGTCGACGCGACCGGCGTCGGCCCGGCGCGGGTCGACGGCGACGAGGGGCTGCTCGGCCAGGTGGTGCGCAACCTCCTCGCCAACGCCGCCCGGCACGCCGAGACGCGGGTCGCCGTGTGGCTGGTCGAGCGGCACGGGCGGGCCGTGCTGACGGTCGACGACGACGGAGCCGGAGTGCCGCAGGCCGACCGCGAGCGCGTCTTCGACCGGTTCGTGCGACTCGACGAGGCCCGCACCCGCGACTCGGGCGGCAGCGGTCTGGGGCTCGCGATCGTCCGCGAGATCGCCCGCGTGCACGGCGGCACGGTCACGGTCGGCGAGTCCCCTCTGGGCGGCGCGCGCTTCGTCGTCGACCTGCCCGCCGGCGCGGCCTGAGCGGACGGGACGGGCCGAACCGCGCCTCCTGACGTGTCGGCCCGGGCCTTGTGAATAGGCCGAACCGCGCCTCCTGAACGGGTTGACCCGCGCCTCCTGAACGGTTCTTCAGCGGGCTTCAGTGTCGCTTCAGGGCCCCCGATCCAGAGTGATGTCATCAGCTCGACCGGCGCCCCCGCCGCGTCGGAAGCCGGCCCCAGGGCCCCACGATCGGAGACACCGTGAAGAAGAAGACCATGATCATCGCCGGAGCGGCCGCGGCCGTCATCGTCCTCGCCGGTGGCGGCATCGCCGTCGCGTCGACCCTGGACGACCGCGTGTCGGCGTCCGACCGCGAGTCCGTCTCGCAGGCGGCGCTCGCCGAGGTCGGCAGCGGCGTCGTGACCGACGTCGACCGCCTCGACGACGGCCTCGAGGGCTACGAGGTCGACGTCACTCGCGACGACGGCCGCGAGGTCTCGGTGCTGCTCGACGGCGAGGGCGCCGTCGTGTCGAGCCGGGTCGACGACCGGGGCGACTCGCGCGACTCGGACGACGACGGCTCGACCGGCTCGACGGGCTCGACCGGCAGCGTCGACGCGGATGACCGCGACGGCGACGACGTCGCGACCGGCTCCGCCCCCGGCGCGCCCACCACGGGCGACCGCGACGACGCCGAGCTGACCGGGGCCGACTACGACCGCGCCTCGGCCGCCGCGATCGAGGCCGCTGGCGGCGGTGTCGTCACCGACGCCGACCGCAGCGACGACCGCGACGTGGCCTACGAGGTCGACGTGCGCCTCGACGACGGCACCGAGGTCGACGTCGACCTCGACGCCGACTTCGGCGTGGTGCGCACCGACGTGGACTCGCCCCGCCGCTGACCGACGGGCTCCGCAGCCGAGGAGGCGCGGGTCGGCTCCGATGCCGACCCGCGCCTCCTGCGGTCTCCGCCCCTCCCTCCCGGCCGCGCCCGCCCCGATGTCGTACCCGGCGGCGCCCGCCCGATGTCGTACCCGACTGGCAGGATGACCCCGTGCCCCAGTTCATCCCCGCCCGCGGCGATCACACCTTCGTCGATCAGCACGGTGTCACCGTCCACTACTACGTGTGGCGTGCGGCCACGCCCAAGGCCGTCGTGCAGATCGCGCACGGCGTCGCCGAGCACGCGTTGCGCTACGAGGCGCTCGCCCACGATCTCGTGCGGGCCGGCTACACGGTCTACGCCGACGATCACCTCGGGCACGGCGAGACCGGGCTCGGCCAGTGGGGCGGCGATCACACGAAGCTCGGTCGTCTCGGCCCGTCGGGTCTCGCGGGCACGATCGAGGCGATCACCCAGCTGACGGGCATCATCCGGGCCGACGAGCCCGGTCTGCCGCTGGTCGGCCTCGGGCACTCGTGGGGATCGCTCATGATGCAGAAGATCGTCGACCGGCAGGCGTCGCTCTTCGACGCCGTCGTGCTGAGCGGCACGGCCTACCGCATGCCGGGCAGCATGAACGGCGGCGATCTCAACGCCCAGCACGCGCACGAGGGCGGCACCGGGTTCGAATGGCTCAGCCGCGACACCGCGGTGATCGAGCGCGCCGTCGCCGACCCCCTGATGACCGTCGCGACCGTGGCGAAGCTGTTCGGCTACCGCGACGCGCTGCGGCTCTTCGGGCGGCCGTCACGATCGCTCGACTCCGACCCGCCGCTGCTGATCCTGGTCGGCAGCGACGATACCCTCGGCGGCGAGGCGAGCGCCCGCAGGCTCGCGTCGGCGTACCTCGGTCGCAGCGGCCTCAGCGACGTCGAGCTGATCGTCTACACCGGCGCCCGGCACGAGGTCTTCAACGAGACGAACCGAGACGAGGTCGTGGCCGATCTCGTCCGGTGGCTCGACGACCGCGTGGCCTAGGCTGCGACTCATGCACGGTGAGTACAAGGTCCCTGGCGGCAAGCTCGTGGTCGTCGATCTCGAGGTGGGCGACGGGCGCATCGCCGGGTTCCGGCTCGCCGGCGACTTCTTCCTCGAGCCCGACACGGCGCTCGACGCCATCGACCGGGCCGTCAACGGCCTGCCGGTCGAGTCCGATGCGGCGACGATCGCCGCGGCCATCCGTCGAGGTCTGCCCGACGACGCGGTGCTGCTCGGCTTCAGCCCCGAGGCCATCGCGGTCGCCGTCCGCCGCAGCCTCTCGAAGGCCACCGACTGGCGCGACTACGACTGGCAGATCATCCACGACGAGCCGGTCTCGCCCAACATGCACCTCGCGCTCGACCAGGTGCTGACCGAGGAGGTCGGCGCGGGTCGCCGCGGCCCGACCCTGCGCTTCTGGGAGTGGAACCAGCCGGCCGTCGTGATCGGCAGCTTCCAGTCGCTGAAGAACGAGGTCGACCTCGACAACGCGGCGACGCACGGCTTCGAGGTCGTCCGTCGGATCAGCGGCGGCGGCGCCATGTTCATGGACGCCGAGTCGATCGTCACCTACTCGCTGTACGCACCGGGCGAGCTCGTGCAGGGCATGAGCTTCGCCGACTCGTACGCGTATCTCGACGAGTGGGTGATCACGGCGCTCAAGTCGCTCGGCATCGACGCGTTCTACCAGCCGCTCAACGACATCACGTCGGCGAAGGGCAAGATCGGCGGGGCCGCGCAGAAGCGCCTCGGCAACGGCGCCCTGCTGCATCACGCCACGATGTCGTACGACATGGACGGCGAGAAGATGGTGCAGGTGCTGCGCATCGGCCGCGAGAAGATGAGCGACAAGGGCACGACCAGCGCGGCGAAGCGCGTCGACCCGCTGCGCAGTCAGACCGGGCTGCCCCGCACCGAGATCATCGAGCGGCTCAAGCAGACCTTCGCCGGGCTGTACGGCGCGACGACGGGTGGCGTCACCGACGACGAGCTCGCTCAGGCCGAGCAGCTCGTGACGACGAAGTTCGCGACGCCGGAGTGGCTGCGCCGCGTCCCCTGAGCGCCCCCGCGCGCCGTCCGGCCGCGAGGGTCGCCGGCGGCGAGTGCCGGCGGCGACGGTGGGCAGAAACGGCCCTTCGTGCGGCCGCAAGGGGCGCCATCTGACCACCGTGGTCGCCGCCGGCGACGGCGCCGAGGGGCGGACGGCCCGGGTCAGCGGTTGAGGAGCTCGCGGTAGTCGACGTGCTCGTCGATGTAGTCGACCACGAACGGGCAGAGCGGGACGACGCGGCGGGTGCTGTTCTCGCGCACGTCGTCGAGCGCGCCCTGCACCAGCTGCGCGCCGAGGCCGGTCGAGCGTCGGCTCGGCTCGATCTCGGTGTGCGTGAAGCGGATCTCGTCGCCGACGATCTCGTAGGCGGCGAAGCCCACGGTCGTGTCGCCCTCCACGAGGGCGTACTGGTTCTGGTCCGGGCGGTTCTCTACTACGGCGTTCATCCCGTCACGCTACGCCCGCCGCCCCCGACCCGCCCTCGCCCCCTCCGTCGCCCTCCGTCCCCCTCCGCCCCACTCCGCTCCGGTCGGGGCCGGCCCGCAGGAGGCGCGGCGAGGGTGGGCGGAGCCGGCCCCGGCACGCGACAGAATGGAGGCATGCCCCTGAACTGGACCAGCGCCTCCTCGAGCCTCGTGGTCCAGGGTGACAATCTCGAGGTGACGCCGCGGCTGCCCGACGAGGCGTTCACGGTCGTCTACCTCGACCCGCCGTTCAACACGGGGCGGGCGCAGAAGCGGCGGACGACCACCTCGGTCCGCAGCGCCGACGACTCCGTGACCGCCGTCACGGGTTTCAAGGGCGTCGCGTACGAGCGGATCCGCGGCGACCTGATGCGCTACGACGACCGTTTCGACGACTACTGGTCGTTCCTCGAGCCGAGACTCGCCGAGGCCTGGCGCCTGCTCGCCCCCGACGGCACCCTCTATCTGCACCTCGACTACCGCGAGGCGCACTACGCGAAGGTGCTGCTCGACGTGCTGTTCGGTCGCGACAACTTCCTGAACGAGATCATCTGGGCGTACGACTACGGCGCGAAGAGCCGCAACCGGTGGCCCACCAAGCACGACACGATCCTCGTCTACGTGAAGGACCCTGCCCGGTACCACTTCGACTCCGAGACGGTCGACCGCGAGCCCTACATGGCTCCCGGGCTGGTCACACCCGAGAAGGTCGCGCGGGGCAAGCTGCCGACCGACGTCTGGTGGCACACGATCGTGTCGCCGACGGGCCGTGAGAAGACCGGCTACCCGACGCAGAAGCCCGAAGGCGTGCTGAGACGCATGATCCAGGCGTCGAGCCGTGAAGGCGACTGGGTGCTCGACTTCTTCGCCGGCAGCGGCACGACCGGAGCCGTGGCCGAGTCGCTCGGCCGGCGTTTCGTGCTGGTGGACAGCAACGAGGAGGCGGTGGCCGTGATGCGCAGGCGGCTCCCGCAGGCGGACGTCACCGTGGTCAAGCCCCGCGCGACGCGCAAGCCGGCCGCTCGCAAGCCAGCCGCCGCTCGCAAGCCGGCGACCGCGAAGCCGGCCACCGCGAAGCCGGCGACCGCGAAGCCGGCACGGACGACGGTCGCCGAGGCGGACTGACCTCGTGAGACCGCCCCTGTCGCGGGGAGGTCGAGGCCGCAGGCCCGGCGCTTAGCAGGAGGGGTTCAGGCGGCGGTCTGCGTGATCTGCTGACCGTGGTCGACGGCGTGGGCGCCACCGGCCGAGACGGTGCCGCGGACGACCGCGACCAGCTGCTCGTGCGTGAGCGACTGGAGCATCTGGGCGTTCATCAGAGGAGTCCGAGGGCGGTGCCGACGGCTGCGCCGAGGCTGACCACCGTGCCGAGAGCGGCGACGACGATGACGACGACCGTCGTGTCGTGGCCGGCGTCGATCGGGTTCGAGCGACGTCCTCGAGGCGTCGGGGTGAGTGCAGTCATGTCCTGCTCGTTTCTGGCATCCCTGCGATGCCGGCTGATCCATCGTGATCGGTGCTGCGGTCACGGGTCGACCAGGGGCCGATCCGTGCGACTCCGGCCGTGAACCGGGGTCGGTGGCCCCGCCGTGAATCGGGGCCGTCCGATGAGACTGGCAGAGGGTGCCTAGGTTGTCTAGACACTCTCCGGCTCGATTCGTTCAGCGGATACGGTTCTCGGAGCCGGTCGGTTCGTGGCTCCCGGCCGTGCTCTGGGCCGGGTGCTCGGCCGGGCCGTTGGCTGAGCTGTCGGCCGTGCCGTCGGCCGGGCTCTCCGCTTCGGCGGCGTGGTCGTCGATCGACAGCGCCTCCGACATCGAGTCGAGGAACGACGCGACGACCGCCTGCTCGTCGGCGGACATCGACTCGGCCGTCACGATCATGCGTCGGTGCATGGCAGACAGCGTCGAGCGGACCTCGACGTGCGAGTCGTTCGTGACGGTCAGCAGCACGCCGCGCCGGTCGGTCGGGTGCGGGTTGCGCCGCAGGTGCCCGCTGGCGACCAGTCGGGCGATCAGGACCGAGGTCGAGGCCGAGGTGATGCCGAGATGGGTCGCGAGGTCCTTCGCGTTGACGTCCTCGCCGCGGCGGGACGCCCGCACCAGGAATCTCAGAGCGGCCAGGTCGGTGTCGCCCATGCCCATCGAGTCGCGGGTCCGCTTGCGCATGTCCGACTCGGCGGAGCGGTAGCGGCGCAGGGCGTTGAGCACCTCGACCCCGCGCTCTTCGGCGCTGCTCGTGTACCAGTAGCCGGTGGCGTCGTAGAGGGCCGAGGGTCTGTTGGTCGCCATGCTAGAGAGACTAGCTTCACCGGCGGCGAACATGCCAAGGGCCGCACCTCGAGACGAGGGGCGGCCCTTGTGGTCGTCGCACCTCCCGCGTGAGCTTCACGGGCAGGGTACGCCGGGGATGAGACGACCGGGGAGGTGGCTAGCACCTCCAGCAAGGAACACGCTACCCCCTTGCGGGGCCGGTTCGGTCCGCGGTGACGGATACCGAGGCGACCTCCAGCTTCCGACCCGTGCCCTACGAGCACCCGCCGCGAGCCTGATGCGGACCCGACGCGAGCCCGACGCCGGCCCGGTCCGGACCCGCCCCGGACCCGACGTGGGGCGGGCTCCTGATCGCCGCCGAGCCGACGAACTAGGCTCGACGCGATGACCTCCCGCCCCTTCTCGTCCCGCACGGCGATCCTGCTGCCCCTCGCCGCGATCGTCGCCGCGGCGCTGCTCGCGTCGTGCTCGGCGGCGACTCCCGCGCCCACGTCTCCGGCCTCGCCCAACCCGTCCGAGACGCCCACGGCGGCGACGCCGGTTCCCTCGGAGACCGAGGAGGCGCCTCCTGCGTCCCCGACGACGCCCGCCTTCGACAGGTCCGCGCGGTCGATCGACGACCCCTCGAGCCTCTGGGTCGTCAGCGACAAGCTGCGTCCGCTCGACCCCGTCGACTACGCGCCGACCGATCTCGTCACGCCCGACGTGCAGAGCCAGAACCCGCCCACGCTGCGCGCCGAGGTCGCCGACGCGGTCGTCGAGATGTTCGCCGCGGGGGAGGCGGAGGGTGCGGGGGTGTTCCAGGTGCAGAGCGCGTACCGGTCGTATGACACGCAGGTCACCGTCTACGACGGCTGGGTGCAGCGACTCGGGCAGACCCAGGCCGACGCGCAGAGCGCCCGCCCCGGGTTCAGCGAGCACCAGACCGGGCTCGCGCTCGACATCAGCCCCGTGCCCCTCAGCTGCGCGCTGCAGGCGTGCTTCGGCGACACCCCGCAGGGGAAGTGGCTCGCGGCGAACGCCTGGCGCTTCGGGTTCTTGCTGCGGTACCCCGCCGACAAGGTCGCGGTGACCGGGTTCACCTTCGAGCCGTGGCACTTCCGGTACATCGGCACGGACCTCTCGACCGAGATGCACGAGACGGGCGTGACGACCCTCGAGGAGTTCTTCGACCTGCCCGCAGCGCCCGGCTACGCCGGCTGACCCCATGCGACGTCCGCCCGCCGACGAGAAGCCCGCCACAGGTCGACAGCTCGTCATCATCGGCCTGGTCTTCGTCGCACTCGGCGTGGGGGCGTTCCTCGCTTTCAGCTACTGGGACTGGCGCGGACGGATCGAAGGGATCGCCCTGTTCGGCGTGCCGGTCGGCATCATCGTGATCTTCTGGGGCATCGTCCTGTCGGCCCGCGACACGGTGCGTCGCCTGCGCGCCCGTCGCGACGACTGACGCGCGGTCTCGGGGCAGCAAGACGGGCGTGTTCGTCCGACAAGGGCGACCGAAGTCGCCCGTCCGTCGCGAACACGCCCGTCGGGCGGTGCGGGAGGCGCGGCTCAGCCCTGCAGCGCGGCGTCGACGATCTGCTTGGCCTCGGCCTGCACGCGGGCGAGGTGCTCGGGCCCCTCGAACGACTCGGCGTAGATCTTGTAGACGTCTTCGGTGCCCGACGGGCGGGCGGCGAACCACGCCTTGTCGGTGACGACCTTGAGACCGCCGATGGACGCGCCGTTGCCGGGTGCCTCGGTGAGCTTGGCGGTGATCGGGTCGCCCGCCAGCTCGGTCGCCGTGATGTCGTCGCCGCTCAGCTTGCCGAGGCGGGCCTTCTGGTCTTTCGAGGCGGCGGCGTCGACCCGTTGGTAGACGGGGTCGCCGAACTTCTCGACGAGCTCGGCGTACAGCTGCGAGGGCGTCTTGCCCGTGACGGCGAGGATCTCGCTCGCGAGCAGTGCGAGCAGGATGCCGTCTTTGTCGGTCGTCCACACGGTGCCGTCGTGGCGGAGGAACGACGCGCCCGCGCTCTCTTCGCCACCGAAGCCGACCGAGCCATCGACGAGTCCGGGTACGAACCACTTGAACCCGACCGGGACCTCCCACAGGCGTCGCCCGTGCGACTCTGCCACCTGGTCGATGATGCTCGACGAGACCAGCGTCTTGCCGATGGCGGCGTCGTCGCGCCACTGCGGGCGGTGCGTGTAGAGGTAGTCGATCGCGACGGCGAGGTAGTGGTTGGGGTTCATCAGCCCGCCGTCGGGGGTGACGATGCCGTGGCGGTCGGCGTCGGCGTCGTTGCCGGTCAGCACGTCGAACTCGTCTTTGCGGTGCACGACGCTGGCCATGGCCGAGGGGCTCGAGGGATCCATGCGGATCTTGCCGTCCCAGTCGAGGGTCATGAAGCGCCAGGTCGGGTCGACGCCGGGGTTGGTGACGGTCAGGTCGAGGCCGTAGACGTCGCGGATGGCGCCCCAGTACGCGACGCTCGCGCCGCCCAGGGGGTCGGCGCCGATGCGGACGCCGGCCTTCTTGATGGCCTCGATGTCGATGATGTTGGCGAGGTCGCCGACGTAGCCGCGGAGGAAGTCGTGCCGACCCGGGCTGCCGTCGCCGCGCACGACGTCGACGTTGCCCGCGGCGATTATCTCGTTGGCGCGGGTGGCGATCCAGTTCGTGGCCTCGCTGTCGGCGGGGCCGCCGTGCGGCGGGTTGTACTTGAAGCCGCCGTCGCGGGGCGGGTTGTGGCTGGGGGTGACGACGATGCCGTCGGCCTTGTCGGTGTGCGCCGGGTCGGCGTTGTACACGAGGATCGCGTGGCTGAGCGCGGGGGTCGGCACGTAGCCGCCCTCGGAGTCGGCGAGCACGTGCACGCCGTTGCCGACGAGCACCTCGACCGCCGTGCGCTCGGCCGGCCCGCTGAGGATGTGCGTGTCGCGCCCGATGAACAGCGGCCCGGTGATGCCCTGGCCCGCGCGGTACTCGACGATCGCCTGCGTGATGGCGGCGATGTGCGTCTCGTTGAACGCCGAGTCGAGCGACGAGCCGCGGTGACCCGAGGTGCCGAAGACGACCTTCTGCTCGGGGTCCGAGACGTCGGGCACGAGTTCGTAGTACGCGGCCGAGACCTCTTCGGGGTCGATGAGGTCGCTGGCTTCGGCGGGGGTTCCGGCTCGGTCTGTCATGAGGTCATCCTGGCACCAGCCGCCGACGTTCGTCGCAGTGTCTCCACAGGCCTCAGTAGGCTCTCGGACATGCCGACCACCGCCTCCTCGTCGATCTACAGCTATCTGGGCCCGGCGGGCACGTTCACCGAGGCCGCGCTGAAGCAGGTGCCCGAGGCCGTGGGTGCCGAGTGGCGCAGCGTGAACAACGTGGGCGAGGCGCTCGCCGACGTCGTCGCGGGTCGCAGCACCGCCGCCATGATCGCGATCGAGAACAGCGTCGAGGGCGGCGTCAGCGCCACTCAGGACGCGTTGGCGACCGTGCCGGGCCTCCGCATCGTGGGCGAGTACCTGGTGCGGGTCGACTTCGTGCTCGTGGCCCGTCCGGGCACCCGCCTCGAGGAGGTGCGGGTCGTCAACGCGCACCCGGTCGCCTACGCCCAGACCCACCTCTGGCTCGAGGCCAACCTGCCCGGCCACGGTCACATCCCGGCCAGCTCGAACGTCGCGGCCGCCGCCGACCTGCTGCGCGCCGACCGCGGCCAGGGCGAGGCGGACGCCGCCGTCGCACCGCCCGGCATCACCGCCCACCACGACGTCGAGGTGCTCGCGACGGGCATCGGCGACAACGCGAACGCCGTCACGCGCTTCGTGCTGGTCAGCCGCACGGTCCCCGTACCGCCGGCGACCGGCGCCGACAAGACGAGCCTGATCGTCGAGCTGCCCGTCGACGGCGCCGGCGCCCTGGTCGACATGCTCGAGCAGTTCGCGACCCGGGGCATCAACCTGAGTCTCATCCAGTCCCGACCGATCGGCGACGCCCTCGGCCGGTACCGGTTCGTGATCGACCTCGAGGGTCACGTGCTCGACGAGCGCGTGGCCGACGCCCTGCTCGGCCTCAAGCGGTTCAGCCCGAACGTGACGTTCCTCGGCTCGTACCCGCGCGCCGACGGCTCGCCTGTCGAGGTGTCGCCCCGGTACGACGACGAGGCCTTCGTCGACGCCCGCGACTGGCTGCGCGGCCTCGTGTCGGGCGTGGACCCGGCGTAGCGGGCGGCGCGGACGCCAGAGCCAGCGCGGCCAATCGGGCACCGGTGCAGCGGCCCCAGCGGCCCCAGCGGCCCCAGCGCGACTAAGCGGGAACCCGCACCGTGAGCGCCCCGGGGTCGACCACCGCGCGCAGCGCGACCGCCTTGCCCACCGAGTCGCCGTCGATCTCGAAGTCCTGGGCGCTCTCGAGCCGCACGACGAGCTTCTTCCCCTTGTTGTAGCGGAGCGTGCGCACCTCGCGCGAGTTCGCGGCCATGATGCGGCGCCCGACGTGGCTGCGCCGCAGCACCCCGTTCTCCCACACGATCTTGATCCAGATCTGCGCCCAGCCGATGACGCCCTCGGGCCTCAGCGCCACGATGTCGAAGATGCCGTCGTCGACGGCGGCGTCGGGCAGCAGCATTATGTTCGCGGGCAGCAGGCCGCAGTTGCCGACGATGATCGTGTGCGCGCTCATCGTCTTCGTCTCGCCGTCGTCGAGCTGGTACCGCACGTCGATCTTGTTGTCGTCGCGCAGCGCCCGGGCGATGGCGTCGACGTAGGCGAGCCAGCCGACCCGTCTCTTCAGCTCGTCGTTCGTGTTCGCGAGCATCTTGGCGTCGAGCCCGACGCCCGCCATCACGACGAACACCTTGGTCTCGCGGTCGCCGTTCTCGCGCTCGATGTCCACGACGCCGAGATCGATGTCGCGGTCGCGGCCTCGGAAGGCCGTCGCGATCGAGTCGTCGAGGCGGTCGAGCGTGAGCGACAGGTTGCGGGCCAGCAGATTGCCGGTTCCCGAGGGCAGCAGCGCGAGTGAGGCGTCCGACCCGCGCAGCGCCTCGGCCACCGCCCGGACGGTGCCGTCGCCGCCGGCCGCGATCACCATCGACGCACCGTCGGCGAGCGCGGTCGCCGTCACCGCGCCTCCTGGATCCTCCTTCGACGTCTCGTAGTACCGCGTCGGGCCCCACCCGGCGTCGTCCTGGTGCCGGAGCACCGACGCGCGGATGGTCTTCAGGTCGACCTTGATCGGGTTGTAGACCACGGCTGCCGTCCGCACGGCGGTCGCATCGCGACCCGCCCCACCCTCGGAGGCGGCCGACGGGGCCTCGGTCGACGAGGGCCTCTCGGCGGGGGAGGAGGAGGTCGTCATGCAGCAAACCTAGGCGACGCCGGACCGAGGAGGCGCGGCGAATCTCTTTTAGGATGGTCGCGTGATCGATCCCCAGCTGCTGCGCGACGCCCCCGACCTCATCAAGACGAGTCAGCGTGCCCGGGGTGAGTCCGAGTCGGCGGTCGACGACGCCGTCGCGGCCGACACGGCCCGCCGGGCGGCCATCGCGGCGTTCGAGGAGCTGCGAGCGGAGCAGAACGCGTTCGGCAAGACCGTCGCGAAGGCTCCGAAAGACGAGAAGAAGGCGCTCGTCGCCCAGGCGCAAGAGCTGGCCGGCCGGGTGAAGGCCGCGCAGGCCGAGTCCACCGAGGCCGACGCCGCCTTCGACCGCGCCATCCGGGCGATCGGCAACCCGATCATCGACGGGGTCCCCGCGGGCGGCGAAGAGAACTTCACCACCCTGCGCGAGGTCGGCACTCGACGCGAGTTCGACTTCGAACCGCTCGACCACGCCGACCTCGGCGAGAAGCTCGGGGCGATCGACATCAAGCGCGGCACGAAGGTGTCGGGCTCGCGGTTCTACTTCCTGCGGGGCATCGGCGCCCGACTCGAGCTCGGCATGATGAACATGGCGCTCGACCTCGCCCTCCAGAACGACTTCACGCCGCTCATCACCCCGACGCTGGTGCGGCCCGAGATCATGGCCGGCACCGGGTTCCTCGGCGCCCACGCCGACGAGGTCTACCACCTGCCCGCCGACGACCTCTACCTGACCGGCACGAGCGAGGTCGCGCTCGCCGGGTACCACGCCGACGAGATCCTCGACGTCGAGTCGGGGCCGATCCGCTACGCCGGATGGTCGACCTGCTACCGCCGCGAGGCCGGCGCCGCCGGTCGCGACAACCGCGGGATCCTGCGCGTGCACCAGTTCAACAAGCTCGAGATGTTCACCTACGTGCACCCCGACCAGGCCGAGACCGAGCACCTCGCGCTCGTCGCGTTCCAGGAGCAGATGATGCAGGCACTCGGTCTGCACTACCGCGTGATCGACGTCGCGGCCGGCGACCTCGGTTCGAGCGCGGCCCGCAAGTACGACATCGAGGCCTGGGTGCCGACGCAGGGCACCTACCGCGAGCTCAGCAGCACCTCGAACTGCACGACGTTCCAGGCGCGTCGCCTCGACATCCGCTACCGCACCGAGAGCGGCAAGACGGCGCCGGTCGCGACGCTGAACGGCACGCTGGCGACGACGCGCTGGCTCGTGGCGATCCTCGAGACGCACCAGCAGCCCGACGGTTCGGTCGTGGTGCCCGAGGCGCTGCGCCCCTACCTCGGCGGCCTCGAGATCATCGAGCCGGTCGCATGACGAACGCCTCGGCCGCCGCGGCGGCTCTGCCCGACGACGAGCAGTGGCTCGTCTGCCTCGACATCGACGGCACCATCATGCAAGAGACCGGCACGATCAGCGACGCGGTCTCCGACGAGATCCGGCGCCTGGCCTCCGACGGCCACCAGGTGATGATCGCCACCGGTCGCTCGGTGTCGATGACGCTGCCGGTGCTCGAGCGGCTCGGTCTGGTCTCCGACTACGTCGTCTGCGCCAACGGGGCCATCACGCTCGGCCGTGACGAGACGGCGCCGACCGGCTACCGGCAGGTCTTCGTCGAGGAGTTCGATCCCACCGAGGTGCTGACGACGATCCGCTCGAACCTGTCCGAGGGCGGCTACGCCGTCGAGGATCGCGACGGGGTGATGCGCTACTGCGGCACGTTCCCGGTGATCGAGGCCGCCGGCAACGCCGAGAAGGTCGAGTTCGAGCGACTGGGCGAGCGACCCGCGACCCGCGTCGTCGTGGTGTCGCCCGACCACGGCACCGACGAGTTCCTCGAGGTCGTCGAGCGCATGGGGCTGTCGAAGGTGAACTACAACGTCGGGTGGACGGCGTGGCTCGACATCGCCCCCGACGGCGTGACGAAGGCCACGGCACTCGAGCGGGTGCGCGGGTGGCTCGACGTGCCGCGCGACCGGGTGCTCGCGGCCGGCGACGGACGCAACGACATCGACATGCTGCGCTGGGCCTCGGCCGAGGGTCGCGGCGTGGCCATGGGTCAGGCGCCCGACGACGTGGTCGAGGTCGCGAGCGAGCAGACCGGCAGCGACCTGGAAGACGGCCTGGCGACGGCGCTCGCGACGCTCTAGGTCGCAGAACCCGGGCGAGTCCGGCCATAACGGGCGTCGGCACCCGCCCGGCCTGGCCGCACACGCCCGCCTTCGCGCTCATGGTCGCCCCCTGGCGCCTCCGGCGCCGTCCGGTAGACTCGGCGGCGGTCGCCGGGGTACGCCCCGTGCAGGCCGGGAGGGCTGTCCGAGCGGCCGATGGAGCTTGTCTTGAAAACAAGTGGGCAGAGATGTCTCGTGGGTTCGAATCCCACGCCCTCCGCATCCGACCGGCACCGCGCCTCCTCGGCGGACGGCTGTCCGATATCCGCTGTGCCCCGAAGACGGGGCTACGCCGCGCGACGAGACATGGTGCACTTGGTGAGGCCGTGAGCACATCCGCCCACACCCGAGGCCCGACACCCCGCAAGGATCCATCCCATGACCCGTCTCGCATTCGCGAGCGTCGTCGCCGTCGGTGCACTCGTTCTCGCCACAGGCCTCGCCTCCATCGTCCCGGCCTCGTCGGCTGACGCCGCGACGACCGGCACGGCCACCGTCACGCGCGCCACGATCAAGACCGCCCCCACCAGCACGATCTACGCGGGCGGGCTCTACGTGCAGAAGTCGAGCGAGGCCTCGCGCGCCGCCGACGCCCTGGCGAAGCAGGGCCGCACGAAGGACGCCGCCGCCGCCCGCACCATCGCCGGGCAGTCCGTCGCCATCTGGCTGGGCTCGTGGTACACCGACGCGCAGCTCGTCGAGGTCGTCCGCTACAACCTCGCCGAGGCGAAGAAGGCCGGCACGACCCCCGTCTTCGTCACGTACGACATCCCGAACCGCGACTGCGGCGGCTACTCGGGAGGAGGCGCGGCGTCGTCCACCGCGTACCTCGCCTGGAACCAGCGCATCGCCGACACCCTCAAGGGCCACAAGGCCGTCGTGATCGTCGAGCCCGACGCGCTCGCCCACCTCAGCAGCTGCCCCGAGCTCGCGACGGGTCGTGAGGCCCTGATCAAGAAGGCCGTCACGGCTCTGAGCAACGCCGGGGTGCCCTCGTACATCGACGCCGGCAACTCGAACTGGGTGCCCGCCGACGTCATGGCGAAGCGGCTCGTCGCGGCGGGGGTCGGCGTCGCCCGGGGCTTCGCGACCAACGTCTCGAACTACTACCCGGTCGCCGCCGAGAACGCCTACGCGCAGAAGGTGTCGAAGGCGGTAGGAGGCGCGAACTACGTCATCGACGTCTCCCGCAACGGACGCGGCTGGAAGGGCACCTGGTGCAACGCGCCCGGCGCCGGGCTCGGCGTGAACCCGCACCGCACGAGCGGCACGGGCAAGCTCGACGCCCAGCTCTGGATCAAGACGCCGGGCGCCAGCGACGGCCCGTGCGGGGGCGGCCCGGCCGCCGGCGTGTGGTTCCCGTCGTACGCGACGGCCCTGGTGGCCAACCGCCCGTAGCGGGGTAGCCGGCGACGGGTGCGCCGGCGGACGGGTGCGTCGACAGCGGGCCCGCCCGTAGGCTCCGGGGTATGGCAACAGTCCTCCTCGTGCGGCACGGCCGCACCACCGCGAACGCCAGCGGTCTGCTCGCCGGTCGCACGCCCGGCGTCGATCTCGACCGCGTCGGCCGCGAGCAGGCGGCCCGCACCGCCGAGCGCATCGCCGACATCCCGGTCGTCGCGGTCGTGTCGAGCCCGCTCGACCGGTGCCGCCAGACCGCCTCGTTCATCATCGACCGCCAGCAGGGGCCGCTCGACAGCCCGCTCGACGACGGCATCACCGAGTGCGACTACGGCGACTGGCAGGGTCGCTCGCTCGGCGACCTCGCGAAAGAGCCGCTCTGGTCGGTGGTGCAGTCGCAGCCCTCCGCCGTCGTGTTCCCGGGCGGCGAGGCGATGGCGACGATGCAGTCGCGGGCGGTCGCCGCGGTCCGTCGCCGCGACGCCGAGATCGAGGCGGAGCACGGGCCCGGCGCCGTCTGGGTCGCCGTCAGCCACGGCGACATCATCAAGTCGGTGCTCGCCGACGCGCTCGGCATGCACCTCGACCTCTTCCAGCGCGTCTCGGTCGGCCCCGCCTCGGTCTCGATCGTCCGGTACGGCGCGCACCGGCCCGACGTGATCGCGACGAACACCGACTCGGGCGACCTGTCGTGGCTCCGGGCTGCGGCCCCGACGGGCGACGCACCCGTGGGCGGGGGTGCGGGGCACGCCTGACCGGCGCCGCGCCTCCTGACGGGGCCGCGCCTCGCGCCTTCAGGAGGTGCGGGTCGCGCCTGACCGGCACCGCGCCTCCTGACGGGCACCGCGCCTCCCGGGTCACTCGGCGGGTCACGCTCGTAGGATGAGCGCATGCCAACAATCGTGCACGGATTCGACTGGCCCGACCGTTTCGTCGTCGGCACCATCGGTCAGCCGGGGGCACGCGCCTTCTACCTGCAGGTCCGCGCCGGGGCCCGCGTCGTCAGCGTGGGGCTCGAGAAGCAGCAGGCCGCGGTGCTCGCCGAGAAGGTCGACGAGCTGCTCGACGAGCTCAAGGCGGCCGAGGGTCGCGGCAACCCCGTCACCATCCCCACCGACACACCGGCCGAGCTGCTCGACGACGAGCCCCTCGACCAGCCCGTCGCCCCCGAGTTCCGCACCGGCGCCATCAGCCTCGGCTGGGACCCGTCGACCGCGCAGGTGGTCATCGAGGCGTTCCCCCTGATCGAAGACGACGGCACCGAGTCCGACGACTCCGAGCTAGGTTCCGGCGGCGGTCTCGACGGGTTCTCGTTCGAGCCGTCCGCCGACGACCCCGAGCTCGCCATGCTGGCCGAGGCGGTCGAGCCCGCCGAGCTGCTGCGCGTCCGCATCCCCGTGGGCACGGCGAGGGCCTTCGCCACCCGCACGCTCGGCATCGTCCGCGCCGGTCGTCCGCTCTGCCCACGCTGCGGCAACCCGCTCGGCCCCGAGGGCCACGACTGCCCCGCCGGCGACCTCTGGTGAGCGACGAGGTCGACCTCGACGGCGCCGAGCTCGAGCTCACGGCGCGACTGACCACGGCCTCGAACGCGACCTTCGTCGGGCTGATCGGCGACCGCGAGGTCGTCTACAAGCCGAGCCGCGGCGAACGCCCTCTGTGGGACTTCCCCGGCGGCGACCTCGCCCGGCGCGAGGTCGCCGCCCACCTCGTCTCCGAGGCGCTCGGCTGGGACATCGTGCCGCGCACCTGGCTGCGCGACGGACCGCACGGGCCCGGCATGGTCCAGCTCTGGTGCGAGATCGACCCCGAGCACCCCGCCGTCGACCTGCTGCCGACCGACGAGGTGCCGGGAACCGGCTGGCGCACGGTGCTCGAGGGCTCCGACGAAGACGACCGGCCCGTCTCGCTCGTGCATGAAGACAGCACGGCCCTCCGCCGCATGGCCGTGTTCGACGTCGTCGTCAACAACGCCGACCGCAAGGGCGACCACGTGCTCGCCCTCGCAGACGGCCGCCGCCACGGGGTCGACCACGGTCTGACCTTCCATGTCGAGCACAAGCTCCGAACCGTCCTCTGGGGCTGGATCGGCGACGAGCTCGACGACGACGAGACCGCGGCGCTCCGACGACTCCGCGCCGACCTCGACGGCGACCTCGGCGTCGAGCTGGCCGGCCTGCTGACCGAGGAGGCGCGGGTCGCGACGATCGCGCGCCTCGAGACCCTGCTGGGCGCGGGCCGGTTCCCCGCACCGTCGGGGGAGTCGTCGGCGGTGCCCTGGCCGCTGTTCTGAGCTGACGCTGCTCTGAGCTGACGCTGCTCCGAGCCGGCGCCGTTCTGCGCCGGCGATGTTCTGCGCCCGCGCGTCGGATCGTGACCGTGCTGAGACCGTCCGTTCACCGACAGGACACGGACAGGACGTGAGTGAGACACGAGCTGCAGTCAGATTCTTCTGAGCACCTCGAATCCCTTGCTTTCAGCACCTCACGAAGGAACCCGATGAAACTCAAGCGCACTGGTACCGTCCTGGCGATCGCCGCCGTCGGCACCGTCCTCCTCGCCTCCTGCGCCTCGAACGAAGGCGGCTCGACCAGCCCCTCCGAGAGCGCATCCTCCGACCTGTCCGGCACGATCTCCGGCATCGGCGCCTCGTCGCAGCAGTCGGCCCAGGAGGCCTGGGTCGCCGCCTTCCAGACCGCCAACGAGGGCGTCACCGTCAACTACGACGCGCAGGGCTCGGGCGGCGGGCGCGAGAGCTTCATCTCGGGTGCCGCCGACTTCGCCGGCTCCGACCGCGCGTTCAAGGCCGAGGAGCTCGAGTCGAGCACCTTCGCCGGCTGCACGCCCGACACCGACATCGTCGAGCTGCCCGCCTACGTCTCGCCCATCGCCGTCATCTTCAACGTCGAGGGCGTCGACGAGCTCAACCTCTCGCCCGCCACGATCGCCGGCATCTTCAACGGCTCGATCACCACGTGGGACGCCGACGAGATCGCCGCCGACAACCCCGACGCCGAGCTGCCCAGCACGGCCATCACCGCCGTGCACCGCTCGGACGACTCGGGCACCACCGAGAACTTCACCGACTACCTGCACGCCACGGCCCCCGACGTGTGGACCGAGGAGGCCGACGGAGTCTGGCCCCTCGACAGCGGTGAGGGCGCCAACCAGACCACCGGCATGATCGACGCCGTCACCAACAGCGACGGCACCATCGGCTACGCCGACGCCTCGCGCGCCGGTGACCTCGGTGTCGCCAAGATCAAGGTCGGCGACGAGTTCGTCGAGTACTCGGCTGACGCGGCCGCCGCCATCGTCGACGCCTCGCCGCGCGAAGAGGGCCGGGGCGAGGGCGACATCGCCATCGAGCTCGACCGCACCTCGACCGAGGCCGGCGTCTACCCGATCGTGCTGATCAGCTACCTGATCGCGTGCGAGTCGTACGAGGACGAGGCGCAGGGCGAGCTCGTGAAGTCGTACCTCAGCTACGTCACGAGCGAGGACGGCCAGCAGGTCGCCGCCGACGCCGCCGGCTCGGCTCCCATCTCGAGCGAGCTGTCGACCGAGGTCGCCAGCGCCATCGAGCTCATCAAGTAGCACCGCGCTCCAGCGCGAGGCCGTCACCCCTGCGGGGTGGCGGCCTCGCTGCGTCGCGGGTGCCGTGCGGGTGCCGTGCGGGTGCCGTGCGGGTTGGGCGGGGCGCCGTGCGGGTTCGGCGGGTTCGTGTCATCGCGGGCGGGTCAGCGCTGACCCGCCGCGGATGACGGGAACCCGCCGCACCCCCATCGGATCGGGAGGCGCGGGTCGGGAGGCGCGGGTCGGCCGGGCGCCGTGCTGCGGGTTGGGCGGGGCGGCGCCGTGCGGGTGCGGCGGGTCCGTGTCATCGCGGGCGGGTCAGCGCTGACCCGCCGCGGATGACGGGAACCCGCCGCACCCCCATCGGATCAGGAGGCGCGGGCTAGGGGCGCGCCGCGAGGTGCTGCTCGAGCACGTCGCGCACCGTCGTCCAGCGGTGGGGGCCGTAGCGGTCGTCGTCGACGTGGTGCAGCTGCGCCTGGCCGCTGAACATGCTGACGAAGTACTGCATCCCCTGCCAGGCGGGGAACGTCTCGTCGCCGCTCTTCGACAGCCGTCGCCCGATCGAGCTCATCGCCGAGAGCGTGCCCGTCGTCCCGGCCCAGAGGAGCTTGAACGGGGTGCCGGTCAGCTCGGTCATCGTCGCCGCGACCTCCCGTGCCGACACCTGCGACCCGGCGACCTCGACGACGCGCGGCGCCTGCGGGTCGAGCGCCGCGAGCGCGGTGATCCGGGCGACGTCGTCCTTCGTGGTGAAGTCGAGCACCTGATCGGCCGACGACCAGAACAGCACCCGGCGGCGGTCGAAGAGGATCATCGGCGCGTCGCCGGTCAGCAGGTCGGTGAACATGCCGTTCAGGATCGACGTCGCCTGGATCGGCGCGGCGTCGACGTCGGCGGCGAACTCGCGGCGCAGCTCGAAGTTGCGGTTGGTGCCGGGGCTGATGCGTCGGTAGTCGGCCGAGTAGTCCGACGGGATGAAGCGCGGCACACCCGCCACCACGGCGGCTGCGAGCAGCGCCCGCTGCGCGTCGACGATCACGGGCCGCACGCCGCTGACCGCCGAGACGACCACCTCGACGCCCGAGACCGCGGCGGCCAGCCCCGCGTGGTCGGTGTAGTCGGCGGTGACGACGTCGATGCGGTCGTCGGCGCCGAACAGCGTGGCCGCCGTGTCGCTGCCGGGCCGGGTCAGGACCCGCAGGTGGACGTCGTGCTCGAGCAGTTCGCGGACGATGCGGCGACCGAGGTCTCCGGTGGCGCCGGCGACGAGGAGGGTGGTGGTCATGGCTGCGGATCGCAATCTGTCGGCCGGTCGACGGGTGGTCGCCAGGGCTCGGGTGGGGGAGGCGCGGGTCGGGGAGGCGATGGCTGGGATCGGGGAGGCGCGGGTCTGGCCGGCGGGATCCGGGAGGCGCGGCCGGGGTCGCGGGGAGCGCTCAGGGCAGCAGACCCGATCGGAACGCCCAGACGACGGTCTGCAGCCGATCGCGTGTGCCGAGCTTGGTCATGACGCGGGTGAGGTGCGACTTGACCGTACTCGTCTCGACGACCAGCCGGTCGCCGATCTCGTCGTTCGAGAGCCCGTCGCCGAGCAGCCGCACGATCTGCTGCTCGCGCTCGGTGAGCACGTCGGGCGAGGGCTCGACGGCCATCGTGCGGCGGCGCCGGGTGAACTCGGCGATCACCCGGCGGGTCGTCGCGCCGTCGATGGCGGCCTGCCCCGCCGCGAGGCTCCGCACGGCGGCGACGAACTCGTCGGGCTCGACGTCCTTCAGCACGAACCCGCTGGCCCCGGCCTCGAGCGCGCCGAACACGTACTCGTCGAGGTCGAAGGTGGTGGCGACGAGGACGGCCGGAGGCGCGGGGGACTCGACCCGCGCCTCCGGCCCTGCGGAGCCCGGCGCGGGGTCGCCGCCGCCGACGATGGCCCGCGTCGCCGCGATGCCGTCGCCCGCGGGCATGCGGACGTCCATCACGACGACGTCGGGTCGCACCCGGCGGACCAGCTCGACGGCCTCGCGCCCGCCTGCCGCCTCGCCGACGACCTCGATCCCGCCGGACGTCTCGAGCACCACCCGGAACCCCGTCCGCACGATGGCCTGGTCGTCGACCAGCACGACGCGGATCACGCTGGCTCCCCGGGGGTGACCTCGGTGCCGGTCTCGACGGGCAGCTCGAGCCGCACGCGCCAGCGCTGTGCGGCCCCGGCTGCACCGGCCCCGGCTGCACCGGCCCCGGTCGGCGCGGCCACGCCCGCCTCGAGCGCTCCGCCGACCAGCGCCGCCCGTTCGCGCATGCCGACCAGTCCGTACCCGGGGGTGTGCTCCGTGCCGCCGTCGGCGGGCAGGTCGTTCTCGACCACGATGGTCAGCCGCTCGGCGGTCGCGTCGATCGAGAGCTCGACCACCGCGCCGGGGCTGTGGCGGCGGGCGTTGACCAGCGCCTCCTGGACGGTGCGGAACGCCGTCACGTCGGCCAGCGGCGCCAGCACGGGCAGGGTGCCCTGCGACCGGACCTCGACGACCGCTCCGGAGGCGCGGGCCGAGTCGACGAGGCCGGGCACGTCGCCGAGACCGGGCACCGGCACGGTGCCGTTCGCGTCGTCGCCGGTCTCGCGGAGGATCCCGACGATCGACCGGAGGGCGTCGAGGGTCTCGCGGCCCTGCGCCCGCACGCTCCGCAGCGACTCCTTCGCGCGGTCGGGGTCGGCGTCGACCAGTCGCTCGGCCGCCCCCGCCTGCACCACGAGACCGGTCAGATGGTGGGCCGCGACGTCGTGCAGCTCGCGCGCCATGCGGGTGCGCTCGGCGGCGACCGCCTCGCGGGTGCGCGTCGCCTGGTGCTCGACCGTCTCGGCGGCCCGCGCCCGGGCGTCGCGGTCGTGGCTGCGCCGGAGGGCGACCCACGAGCCGACGGCCGCGCTGACCCCGATGACGAGCACGCCCGTCGCGAGGAGTGCGAGGACCTCGACGACGACGCCGGAGGCCCCCTCGCCGTACAGCTGCGCGCCGGGCGTCGAGACCGCGTCGCCGCCGCCCAGTCGCCGGGCGACGACGTCGGTCGCGCCGACGACGGCCCCGACGGTCGCGACGCCGATCGCCCCGAGCGACGCCCCGACGGCGACGCGCGTCGACCGGAGCGAGCCCACCGTGTAGGCGGCGACGACGGGCGCAGCCGTCCAGAGGGCGATGCCCGACGGCACGACGGCCAGCAGACCGGCCTGAAGGACCGCGACGACCAGCAGCACGGCGACCGGTCTGACCCGTCGCAGCGCGAGCGGCGCGCACTGGACGACGGCCAGCACGACCATCACGGTGATCTGCGGGCTCGAGGGCCCGCGCGGCGCGACGCCGAGCTCGCCGGTGGCGAGGAGCCCGCCGAGCAGGGCGAGGGTGACCACGCCCCACACGGCGGCGAGCACGATGTCGCGACCGAGAGGGGAGCGGACCCCGAGGCGACCGAGCACCCGCCGCGTCGTCGCGACACCGGGGCCGGTGCCGGCGCCGGGGGCGAGGGCGCTGGCGTCGCGTGCCCCGGCGTCGACTGCCCGGGCGTCGAGGGCCCCGGCGTCGGCGGCCTGGTGCGATGTCATCGTCCGAGCATGCCAGGTGCCGGTCGGCGCGGTGGCGCCGTCCGACCGCGACGGTGAGCGGTCGCGCCCCGGAGTGCCCTGTGGAGGAGTCGTCGGCCCGTGCATCAGAAGCTCACGCTCGGAGCGATGAGGCGGAACGCGAACGCGAACCCGGCGAGGGCGACGAGGGCGACGACGACGAGCACCCGGCCGGTGACGACCGCCCAGCCGCGTCGTGCCCGGACGGCCTGCCACGCGACGATCGCGGCGGGCACGACGGCCAGCACGCCGAGCAGCTGAAGCGCCTGCAGCACCCGCAGGGTCGTGGCCGACACCTCGGCGAACGACATGGCCTGCACGGCGACGACCGCCCAGCCGACGAGGGCGAGCATCGTCGACGCCTGCCCGAGTCGGGAGAGCAGCAGCGTCCGGTCGCGACGGCGCGGTGCGGTGCGGGGCGCGACGGCGGTGCCCGGAGCCGGGGCGGTGCCGCGGCGGGAGCTCGACCCGAGACCGGCGAGCGCGGTCGCGGGCCAGACGATCAGCGACACCAGCAGCACCACGACGGAGGCGATGACGAGGGGCAGGGCGACCGACGCCGCCTGCCAGGGCTCCGCCCGCAGCATGGTGAAGGAGGCGCCCCACGAGATGGCGGTCACGGTCGCGTCCGGGTCGGTCGCGTCGTCCGTCCGCGTCGCGAGCACGGCGTCTCCGCCCACCTCGCGCCACAGGTCGGGCTCGATCTGCTCGTAGACGCCCGTGGTGACCCCGAGCGGCTTCGGGGTGACCGAGACGGTGCCGTCGGCGCGCGGGGCGACGACGGTCTGACCGCTGAGCGCCAGCAGCGACCCGAAGTTCGTCACCGGCGAGCGCGACGAGACGTACGTGCCCGCCAGCGCGGCGGCGTCGGAGCCGGCCGACTCGGCGTCGGAGCCGCTCTCCGCGACCGCACCCGCGCCTCCTCGGCTGTCGCTCTCGTCGGCGCTCTCGTCTGCGCTGCCGCCCGTGCTCTCACCCGCGTCGCGCAGGTAGCGGTCGGCGAAGCCCTGCAGCACGGTGGTCCGCAGGTCCAGGGAGTCGGTAGCCGAGCGCCCGCTGCCGTTCATCGTGATGAAGATGCCCGCGTCGTGCTCGGGGAAGATCCGCATGGCCGTGTGGAACACCTGGGTGTCGCCGTCGTGCCCGAAGGCCGGGACGCCGGGGGTGCTGTCGTCGAAGAACGCGAGGTCCATGCGCTGCCCGGCGGCCAGGGTGCCGAGGTCGTCGGAGTCGAGGGCGGGGCGGTGCATCTCGGCGAGCGCGTCGTCGCCGAGCAGCGAGGCCCCGTCGGGCAGCTCGCCGAGATGCGCGAGCATGAAGCGGGCCATGTCGGTGGCGCTCGAGGTCATCGCGCCGGCGGGGGCCGCGTTGACGACCTCCGTGGGCGACGCCGGCTTCGAGTCGTCGGCGTAGCCCTTCGCGAGGCGGGCGTCGAGGGCGTCGGGCAGCGGCTGCTCGAACGACGACGAGGTCATCCCCGCCGGCTCGAACACGTCGTGCTGCAGCAGCTCGGCGAACGGCTCGCCGCCGACCCGCTCGGCGATGTAGCCGGCGAGGGTGGCGCCGTAGTTCGAGTAGGCGGGCGTCGTCCCGGGCGCGTAGACCTGCGCGGGCGGCGCGGCCGAGACGGCGTCGTGCAGCGACACCTCGCTGCCGGGGGTGCCGATCAGGCCCGAGATGACCTCCTCGAAGCCCGCGGTGTGCGTCAGCAGGTGCCGCAGGGTGATCGCGCCCTTCGGGGTGTCGAGGTCGAAGTCGAGGTACTGCTGCACGTCGGCGTCGAGGTCGAGGTCGAGGTCGCCGCGTTCGACGAGCTGCATGATCGCCGTCGCCGAGACGACCTTCGAGACGGAGCCGACGCGGAACAGGGTCTCGTCGGGGTCGACGGGCACGACCGTCCCGCTCTCGGTGCCCGTGTCGGCGACGCCGTAGCCCCGTGCGGTGAGCAGCTCGCCGCCCGAGACGACCGACACGGACGCCCCGGGGATCCCCGTCGTCTGCAGCGCCGAGCCGACGGCCCCGTCGAGCCAGCCGTCGACGTCGTCGGCGGTCAGGGTGTGCCCGCCGGGCTGGTGGCGGGGAGGCGCGGGAGGCGCGGTGTCGGCGGTCGCGCCGCTCGCGGCCCCCGCGGAGCACGCGGCGAGCGGCAGGGCGAGGGCGACGGCGGCCGTCGCGGCGGCGAGTCGGGGCAGGAGGCGCGGCGCACGGGGGCGACGCCGCGGCGGTCGGATGGTCGGTGTCGTTGTCATACCTCTACGCTCGCCGTCGCGGCCGCGCCGCACAGGAGGCGCAGGTCGGGACATCGCCTACGACCTGAGTCGTAGGCGGCCGGCCCGCGCGTCGCCCCCGACCCGCGCCTACACTCCGGGGCGACCCCTGCGCCCGTCGAGTCGTCTCTGGAGGCCCCATCCCCGTGACCGCGCCGTCCCCGCTCCGTCTCGCGCGCCTCCTCGTCTGGTGGGTGCGGGACTACGCCTACGCCGCGCACTGGCAGCTGCGCGCGGTGCTCGCACCGCGGGGCGAGGCCGAGTACCTCGCGGGCGACGGGAGACCCGTGCTCGTCGTGCCCGGCGTCTGGGAGACCTGGGCGTTCCTCCGACCGCTGATCGCGCGGGTCCACGCCGAGGGGCACCCCGTGCACGTGCTGTCGGCGCTCCGCTGGAACGGCCGACCGGTCGAGGCGGCGGCACGGGACGTCGCGGCCCACCTCGAGCGGCACGACCTCCGCGACGTGGTCATCGTCGCCCACAGCAAGGGCGGTCTGATCGGCAAATACGTCATGGCCCGGCTCGACCCCGACCGCCGGGTCGACACGATGGTGGCGATCTGCGCGCCCTTCTCGGGGTCGAGGTACGCCCGATGGCTGCCGCTGTCGACCCTCCGCGCGTTCTCGCCCCGCGACGCCACGACGATGCTGCTCGGACGCGACGAGAGCGTGAACAGCCGCATCGTCTCGATCTACGGGGAGTTCGATCCGCACATCCCCGAGGGCAGCGAGCTGCCGGGGGCCGAGAACGTACGGCTGTCGGCGGGCGGGCACTTCCGGGTGCTGGCGCTGCCGCGGACGATAGCCACGGTGCTCGCCGTCGCAGCGGGGTCGCCCCGCCGAGGGTGAGACGGCCGCTTCGGCATGCTGAATTTGTTGCGCTAGCGCGTACACTCTAAGCATGTCTGTGTCAGCGGAGGGTCGTCTAGCCGGCCTCACCGCGGGCCAGTGGGGGATGCTCACTGCTGTCCAGGCGAACGGCGAGGGCATCGCTCGAAGCACGATCGCGCGACGCGAGAAGGCAGGCACGCTCGAACGGATGCGACCGGGCGTCTACCGGCTGCCCGGTGTGCCGACGGATCGTCTGGATGACATTCGGGCCGCGTGGCTGGCCAGTGATCCTGCAGCCATCGCCCGCGATCGACTCGTCGACCCCGATGTCGTCGTCGGTGGCGCCGCCGCAGCGTGGGTCCACGAGATCGGGGACCTCTACCCGGCCCCGTACCTGCTCTATACGGCGAAGCGCCGTCAGACCGCGCACGACGACGTGCGCTACAGCCGGCGCCACCTGTCTCGGGCCGACGTGATGATCCTCGACGGCCTTCCCGTCACCACCCGAGAGCGCACGATCGCAGATCTCCTGGACGAGGGCGACCTCTCCCTCGTCGCCGACGCTCTGGGCGACGCGGAACGCTCCGACGACGACCTCGACATCCCGGCTCTCGTCCGACACCTCGATGCCCACGCGAAGCGACTGGGTCACGCGAACGGCACCGACGTGTATGCCGAGCTGCGGACACTCGCCGGCGTCGACGCGGCACGCCTCAAGGACCTCGTCGTCAGGACCGACCTCACGGAACGCCTGAGCGCTGAGCTCGGCCAGCAGATGCAGCAAGCCCTCGCCCCGATCCTCTTCGAGCTGAACGCATCTGTCGAAGGAATGGGCCCCGACACGTTCGCGCCCCTGCGAGAGCAGCTCGACGAACAGGCCGAGCGGATGATGGCCCCTTTCCGCAAGCAGCTCGACGAACAGGTGCGGCGGCTGACAGCCCCCACCCGCGAAGCCCTGAGGGGATACCTGTCGCCGTATCCTCCCCGCGTGAAGCTCCCCAGCGCGGCGCTGCCTGAGATCGCCCTGCCGCCAGCCATCCAGGCAATGCTGCGCGACCTCGCGCAGCACAGCGCGCGAACTGCGGTGCAGACGGGAGGGCGACCGGAGGGCCGTGCGCGAAGCGGGGAGGTCGACCGCGAGACGATCGACGAGGAGGTCCGATGACTGAGAGTGACGGCTACGCGACGCCGGAAGCCACCTGGGCGGCTATCCGGTCAGCTGCGAAGAACAGCGCTGCAGCCGTCGGCGTCCAGTCGGCGACGCTTCAGCAGCTGCTCCTCTTCGACCGTCTGCTGTCTCGTGTGTTCGAGGGAGAGGGTCCGTTCGTCTTGAAAGGGGGAACGCGCATGCTCGCATTCATCCCCCGTGCCCGGGCGACGGTCGACATCGACCTCGAAACCGTCGCAGCCAGCGTCGACGATGCGGTCACGGCTCTGGACGGACTCCTCGAGCGCGACAACGGCGATCGCCTCCGCTTCGTCCGCGTCGGCAAGAACCAAGGTTCAGGCAGTGCAGACCAGCCGAATGTGACGATGATCAAACTCATCTATGAAGCCGTCGGCACCCGTCAGCGGGTCAAGCTCGACCTCGCGATCCACGACCGCGCTGGAGCCGCGACCGTCCGGGCGAATCCGAGTTTCCGTGTTCCCCTCGGTCGCGACGTCCCCGCGCCGGAGTACGTGATGATCGCCGTCGAGCAGCAGATCGCCGACAAGGTCGCCGCCATGATGGAGCGACACCATGGTGGCGACGGGCGCTCCTCGCGGGCGAAGGACCTCGTGGACCTCGCCCTCATCGCTCAGAACCTGCCCTGCGACGCCACGATGCTGCGCGAGGCGCTCGACGTTCAGTCAGCCACTCGTCACCTGGATCCTTTCACTGCGATCGATGCGTCCAGCTCCATCCGAGGCACGTTCGCCACGGTCGCGAAGAAGGCCCCGGATCTCGAGCTCACCTGGCAGGAAGCCGAGGCGCTGGCGAACCGGATGGTCGCGCCGGTCCTCGACGGCTCCGTGAGGTCTGGCCGATGGGACCCCTTCGGAGCACGTGGGCGTAGCGCGTCAAGCGGAGATGAGGCGGGCGGGTTCGACGCGGTCCTCCTCTGCGAGCACGATCATGTCGCTGCTCAGCCCGAGACGGCCGCCAGGGTCACCGCGGTCGCAGCCGTGTTCAGGACGACGTGCATGCAGACCGGTGCCCAGAGGGTCCGGTGGAACTCGCGCAGGTAGGCGAGCGACAGGCCGAGGAGGAGCATGTACGGCAGCAGGATCGGCACGCCGTGGCAGGCGGCGAAGATCGCGGCGCTGATCAGCGACGCCGGCAGCGGGCCGAGGCGCCGCCGCATCCCGCCGTGGACGAGCCCGCGGAAGACGACCTCCTCCCACAGCGGGGTGAGGAGGGCCACCCCGACGAACGTCGCGACGATCTGGACCGTGCTCGTCCCGCCGAACAGCGTGTCGACGGCGTCGCCCCGGCCGGCGGGAGCCCCCGTGATCGCCACGGCGGCACCCTGGACCGCGAGCAGCAGCACGAAGATCGACGGGATCTGCCAGAGCAGATGGAGCATCCGGGCGGTGGGCCGTCGCAGACCGACGTCGCGCCATCCGCTCCCCGCACGACGGAGACCGAGATGCAGCGTCAGCAGCATCACCACAGGGTGCGCGACGAGCGCCGCCGCCAGCACGGGGACGGCGGCCGCGCGCGCACCGGGGATGAACAGCAGCCCGAGCACGACGGCCCCGAAGAGGACGACCGTGGCGGCGAGGAGGATCGCGACGAGGGCGACTGTGGCGCGGGGGCGGAGCGACGGGAGCATGCCTCCGTCGACGCCCTGCGGACGGACGTCGCGCCGGTCGACGGCGGCAGGAGGTGCGGGTGGCGCCGTCGGGGCGTGCTCGTGACTCACGGGTCCTCTTCTCGTCGGCGACCGGTCGGCGCGTCGGGCCGCGACCCCAGTGTGGGCGATGGGTCGCCGCCGCGACTCGACCGGACGGATGAGATCCCGCGGCCCGCGGCCCGCCGCTGGCCGCCGGCCGCCCGGCGCTCGGCGGGAGGGGTCAGGCCCGGTGGCGCCAGCGCTGGGCGATGACACCGGCGACGAGGCCCGCAGCGGCCAGGAGGGCGAGCGGCGCGTCGAGCCCGACCGTCGCCGCGGCGCCGATCACAGCGGCGAAAAGCAGCCCGTCGAGTGCCCAGAGCACGCGGACGGCCGCCATCGGGTCGCCCATCGGCGACGAGATCGGGGTGAGGAGCACCGGTGGCAACGGGCCCTTCAGCGCCTGACCGATCCGGAGCAGCAGGGTCGTCACCCCCAGCGCCATCGCCGAGAGGATCGGGGCTCCGTTCGCCGCCGAGAGCGACACCACCACCGCGGCCGAGACGAGCACGAGCACGACGACCGCGAGGGGGAGCATCGAATGCGAGACGAGCAGCCTCCCGTCGCCGATGCCGTAGAGCGGCACGTCGGCCGCCACCGCTGCGGCGTGCCGGATGCCGTCGGTGAGCGGCCCCGTCGCGGTGAAGACGATCAGCCCGGCCGCAGCACCGAGCAGCCAGCCTGGGCCGGGTGACACCACCGCGTAGCCGAGCAGCAGTCCGCCGACCCCCAGGGCGATCAGCCCGACGACGAGTCGACCGGGCGTGCGGGCGGCACCGATCGCGTCGCGCACGAAGAACGCGACGCCGAGACCGTGCCCCGGTCGCACGGCCCGCACGCGACGGCCCACGTGGGGCGCCTTCTGGTAGACGGTCGCCGCCGCCCCGAACTCCGTGCCCAGGGCCGAGCTCGTCGCGGCCTGCCACCGCGCCGCCTGGACCGCAGTCTCCGCCGGGTGCAGCCGCGACAGCAGGGCCGGCACCACGGCGACGGCCACGAGGGCGAGTGCGACGAGCCCGACCAGAGCCCCGAGCGGAGGAGGGGCGGCGCCGAGCGGGTAGGCCAGGCCGACCCAGCCCCACGGGGTGCTCGCCTGCAGGGCGGGCGACTGCAGGCCGCCGCTCGCGAGGGCGACGATGCCGATCGCGACGGGCAGGGCGACCCGCGGGTGCGTCTGCCCGGCCAGCCAGGCCGCGCTCGCGACGACGCCGCCCAGCGCCCCGACGATCGTGAAGACCACGGCCTGCTCGGCGCTCGCGAACCCCCGATGAGCCAGGGAGGCGCCGGTCAGGCCCGCCGCGCCGGTGCAGATAGCGACCACGAGCGCCCCGCATCTCAGCAGCGGGCCGCGGAAGACGACGCGATAGGGCAGGTCGCTGGTCGCCAGGGCATGGAGGAGGAACGGCGGCAGCAGCGCGGGCCCGCGCTCCCGCCCGAGCAGCAGGGCGGCCGCCCAGACGGCGGCGACGATCAGGCCCGCCGACGCGGGCGCGGTGGACGCCGTCAGGGCGGCGATGCCCTCCGTGCCGGTGAGGCCCTGCCACAGCGCGCGTGCGAGCGGGGCGACGACGACTCCGGCCACCGCGACGAGCAGGTAGCCGAGGTAGAGGCGGTCACCGGTCGTCGTGGTCGAGCGTGCGCGCCAGATCGCGACGGCCGGGCGGGGGCGCGGGCTCATGCCGCCGGGTCCAGCTGCAGGAAGCGGTCGCCGATCGCCTCGGCCAGCGGTCGGCTGTGGGTGGCGACGACGAGCGTCGCACCGCCGTCGCGGCGGGCGCGGAGTGCTCGGCCGACCACCTCGAGGTGGTCGGGGTCGAGTCTCTGCTCCGGCTCGTCGACGATGAGGACGTCGAACGGCCGGGCGAGCACGAGGGCGAGGCCGAACAGCTGCGTCTGCCCCGACGACAGCTCGTGCGGGAACCTGCGCCCGAGCGCGCTCAGGCCGAGCTCGGCGAGCACCGACCCCGCGAGCGATCCGGCGGTCGACTCGTCGACCCAGGTGGCGGCGACGAGCAGCACGTGGTCGGCGACCGTGAGATCGGGTGCCATCGGCGGCAGTCCGATCATCGAGGCGACGCGTCGGCGGAAGCCGCGATCGCGCGGATCGACGGCGTCGCCGTCGATGCGCACGACTCCGCTCGTCGGTCGACGCGAGCCCGCCAGCACCCGCAGGAGCGTCGTCTTGCCCGCGCCGTTCCCGCCCCGGACGACCAGCGCCTCCCCGGGGCTGACGACGACCGAGACGGGCGAGAGCAGCGTCGATCCGCCTGTGGCGACAGCCACTCCGTCGGCATCGATCATGCGTCGAGGGTAGCGGCCGGGCCCCGCCGCCCGCCGCTCGGCGGGACGGGTTAGGTCGTGCTGGCTTTCGGCGGAGCGATCGGGTGCCCTACCTTCTGACCATGGAGATGCTGAACTGCTTCAAGTGGTCGCACGAGGGTCACTCGTACATGGCCTGCGACTTCGGCGCCTTCGTCCAGATCCGCCACTGGATGTCCGACTCGGAGGTGCGTCGGTCGGTCGACATCGCCGAGGGTCGCGAGTGGTCGCACAAGGTGCAGTCGAAGGGCACCCGCTTCACCGTGCGGGCGGAGTCCGGATCCCCGTTCTCGGTGACCGCCCCCGTGCTCGTCGCCGATCAGCTGCTGCGTCTGCTCGAGCGCGTGGCGCCCACGACGACGCCCTGACCCGGGCCCGGTCGTCAGGCCCGCCCGCCGGCCTCGACGATGCGGGTGCCGGTCTCACGGAGGTCGGCGAGGGCCTCGCCGCCGCCCGTCACGTCGAGCACCAGACCGGAGACGCCGTCGAGCGGCAGCACCTGGTGCGGTGACGCGGCGCCGATCTTCTCGCCGCTGCCGAGCACCCAGGTCTCGGCGGCCCGCGAGGCGAGGACCCGCTTCATCGCCGCCTCCTCCGGGTCGCCGGTGGTGAGACCGGTGGATGCGCGGATGCCCGTCACACCGAGCAGGAACAGGTCGGCGTTCACCCGCGACGCGGACTCGACCGCGGCCGCGCCCATCGCGACCGCCGAGTGCTTGAATAGCCGACCGCCGATCAGGATCACGTCGGCGTCGTGCTCGAGGAGCGCGGCCGCGATCGTCGGGCTGTGCGTGACGATCGTCAGCTCGAGGGTCGTCGGCAGGAGGCGGACCAGATCGAGGGTCGTGGTGCCCCCGTCGAGGATCACCGTCGCCCCGGTCTGCAGCAGATCGAGAGCCGCCGCCGCGACCCGGCGCTTGCTGTCGGTCGCGATGTCGGCCCGGGTCGCGTAGTCGGCGACGGCGGGCGAGGCCGAGACGGCGCCGCCGTAGACGCGGGTCAGCAGCCCCTCGGAGGCGAGCTCGCGGAGGTCGCGTCGGATGCTGTCCTCGGAGAGGCCGAGCTCGACCGCGATCTCCTTCGCGACGATGCGCCCGTCGCGGCGCAACCGCTCGAGGAGCACGTCTCGTCGTTCTGCTGCCCACATGTTCTCACTCTTTCACGATTATGCATGTTTGTTCGTGTTTGCCCTAGTGTGCGGGCATGACCACTTCACTCATGATCCTCATCGCCGGCCCGTACGCGTCGGGGACCGACGGCGACCCCGCTCTGATGCAGCAGAACCTCGAGCGTCTCGAGACGGCGGCGTGGCCGCTCTTCGAGGCGGGTCACCTGCCGGTGATCGGCGAATGGGTCGCTCTGCCCGTGCTCCGCAGCGCGGGGGCCTCCGGGCCGACCGATCCGCTGGCCGCGCAGGTCATGTACCCGACCGCCGAGAGACTGCTGCAGCGCTGCGATGCCGTGCTGCGCCTCCCCGGCTCGTCGCGCGGGGCGGATCAGGACGTCGCCATCGCTGAGGCCCGCGGCCTGCCCGTCTACCACGACCTGGCCGACGTGCCCGGGGTGAGGTGAGGCGGGGGCGCGTACCCCTACGTGCCGCCCGCCTCGCCGATCGACTCCCCGAAGAGTCGGCACCGGTTCTCACCCGAAGAGGACCGGTTCGGCTGACCCCTGTCTAGTTGCACGACAGTCGTTCCCCTACTCGGCCAGGCTCTTTAACAGGAACTGGTTGAAAAAGTATGCCTGGTCGCCTGTCTCGTCGCGTCGAGGGGGAGCGGGGGTGCTGTCGACTGTGCTTCGATGTCGTTCTGCGGATGTTCACCGAGACCAGACGGATGCTCGCGGACCGATTCGAAAGGTCCTGATGGGTTCCGATGCGTCACCTCTTTCTCTGACACAGCCTCCCGACGACGAGGCCCTCGATCCGCTGTCGGCATCGGGCCGGGTGCTCGCCGCGATCTACGAGATGCAGGACGCCGAGGCTCTGTACCGCGCCCGTCTCCGACGGAGGCTGGCCGTCAGCGCCAGCGAGCTCGCGACGGTGCAGTACCTCGCGCGCCTCGGCAGTCGCGGACTCGAGGCCCGGGTCATCGACGTCGCCGCGCATCTCGGCGTCACCACCGGCGCCGCCTCCATCATCGTCACCCGTCTCGCCGCCCGGGGGTACATCACCAAACGGCCCGACCCCCGCGACGGCCGGGGGCAGCACCTCGACCTCACCCGCGTCGTCCGCGACGCCGTCGCGAGCGCGGCAGGCACCGGATCCCTGATCGCGATGACCCGCGTGGCGGCTCTCTCGGACCGCGAATCGCGGCGGATGGTCGCCCTGCTCTCGGGCATCACCACGGGGTTCGTCTCGGGTGCGCCTCCTGAGGTCTGAGCCCGGAGTCCGAAGCCCCGGGCGGGTGGGGCGCCCTGGGGCGCTTCACCCGGCCCGCCTGGGCCGGCGCTGACGACGGAAGAGGGCCCCGGCTGATGCCGGGGCCCTCTTCATGCGACAGGGGTGATCAGTCGGCGTCGACGACGACGGTCGTGATGACCGGGGTGCGACGGTGACGGCGCAGGAACCAGCGGCTCAGCCCGTCGGCGATGGCGTTCTCGGCGCCGGCTCCGTCGACATGACCGCGTGCGGTGGCCTCGGCCAGCGCCTTGGTCGCGACGTCTTCGGCCTGCGACATCCAGCCGGCCTCCTCGACGAAGCCGCGGGGCAGGAACTCGACCGGGTCGACGAGCTTCTGGGTGCCCTCGTCGAAGATGCCCAGCACGGTGATGTGGCCCTCTTCGGCGAGCGAGAGACGGTCTTTCAGCGCGTCCTCCGTCGCGACGCCGATGGTGGCGCCGTCGACGAAGACGTACGGGGCGGGGATGCGGCCGGCGATGCTGGCGCGGCCCCGGTCGAGGTCGACCACGACGCCGTCCTCGACGACGAGCACGCGGTCCTCCGGCACGCCGGTGGCGACGGCGAGGTCGGCGTTCGCCGTGAGGTGGCGCCACTCGCCGTGCACGGGCAGGACGTTCTTCGGCTTGACGATGTTGTAGCAGTAGGTGAGCTCGCCGGCGCTGGCGTGACCCGAGACGTGCACCTTCGCGTTGCCCTTGTGCACGACCGTGGCGCCCCAGCGGATCAGGCCGTTGATGACGCCGTAGATGGCGTTCTCGTTGCCGGGGATCAGCGAGCTGGCGAGCAGGATGGTGTCGCCCTCGCCGACCTTGATGATGTGCTCGCGGTTCGCCATGCGCGACAGTGCGGCCATCGGCTCGCCCTGCGAGCCGGTGCAGATGAGCACGATCTTGTTGTCGGCCATCTTGCTCAGCTGCTTGAGGTCGACGACGAGGCCCTTGGGGATGTTGAGGTAGCCGAGGTCGGACGCGATGCCCATGTTGCGCACCATCGAGCGACCGACGAAGGCGACCTTGCGGCCGTGCTTGTGAGCGGTGTCGAGCACCTGCTGGATGCGGTGGACGTGGCTCGCGAAGCTCGAGACGACGATGCGCTTGGGCGCCTCGCGGAAGACGCGGTCGATCGCCGCGCCGAGGTCCTTCTCGGCGGTGGTGAAGCCGGGCACCTCGGCGTTGGTGGAGTCCGTCATGAAGAGGTCGACGCCCTCGTCGCCCAGACGGGCGAAGTGGTTGAGGTCGGTGATCCGCTTGTCCATCGGGAACTGGTCCATCTTGAAGTCGCCCGTGTGCAGCACGATGCCGGCGCTCGTGCGGAGGGCGACGGCCAGACCGTCGGGGATGGAGTGGTTCACGGCCACGAACTCGAGGTCGAACGGGCCGGCCTGGTGGCGGTCGCCCGCGGCGACCTCGTGCGTGATCGGGGTGATCTTGTGCTCCTGCAGCTTCGCGGTGATGAACGCGAGGGTGAGCTTGGAGCCGATCAGCGGGATGTCGGGGCGCTCTTTGAGGAGGTAGGGCACGCCGCCGATGTGGTCTTCGTGACCGTGCGTCAGCACGATGGCCTCGACGTCTTTCAGACGGTCTCGCAGCGGGGTGAAGTCGGGCAGGATCACGTCGATGCCGGGCTGCGTCTCTTCGGGGAAGAGCACGCCGCAGTCGACGACGACCAGCTTGCCCTTGTTCTCGAAGAGGGTCATGTTGCGACCCACGTCGCCGAGGCCGCCGAGCGGCGTGACGCGCAGGGCGCCGCGCTTGAGCGGCTGGGGCTTCTTGAGGTCGAGGGAGTGCTTGGTGGTCTGCATAGAGGATCTTCTGTCTCTGAGGTGGGTTCTGCGGGCCGCACCTCTGGGCCAGGTGCGCGTGGTCGTACGGGTGGTGCTGATGATGCGGATGGTGGAGCGGAGATCGGGAATCAGGTGCCAGCGATCTCGGGTGGTGCGAGAAGTCAGGGCGCGAACGCGTCGCGGGCCGTCGAGGGCCGAGGCTCCTAGTTTCGCACGCCCCCGCTGTCCGCCGCACCGCCCTCTTCGGCGAGGCGGCGGGCGACCGCGGTGACGGCCGCCCGACCCGCGCGATTCGCGCCGATCGTCGACTGCGACGGGCCGTAGCCGATCAGGTGCACGCGGGGGTCGAGTCGGGCGGCCGTCCCGTCGAGCGGCACGCCGCCGAGCGGGCCGCGCAGCCCGAGACCGTCGAGGTGCCTCAGATCGGCGCGGAACCCCGTGGCCCAGACGACCGCGTCGACGCTCGTGCTCGAGCCGTCGGGCTCGATGACGTGCCGTGCACCGAGCGCCGCGAACATCGGGCGACGGACGAGCACGCCCCGCCGGCGGGCCTCGACGGCGTACGAGGTCCAGCCGAGGCCGGTGTACGACACGATGCTGGCCGGCTCGCGCCCGGCCGCGGCGTCGGCCGCCACCCGGCGCTCGACGTCGACGCCGTCGAGGCTCTGCGTGAAGTCGTGGTCGAGGAACACCGGTTCGCGACGCGTGTACCAGAGCGTCGTGGCCACGCGGCTGATCTCGTCGAGCAGCTGCACCGCCGAGATGCCGCCGCCGACCACGGCGACCCGGAGACCGGCGAACTCGTCGGCGGAGACGTAGTCGCGGGTGTGCAGCTGCCTGCCCGTGAAGACGTCGCGCCCCGGCAGGTCGGGGACGCGGGGTGCGTTCCAGGTGCCGGTGGCGTTGATGACGACCCGCGCCTCCCAGGCTCCCGCGGTGGTGTCGACCCGCAGGTCGCCGTCGGGGTCGTCGTCGACCGCGCGCACCCGGTCGACGTGCACGGGGCGCACGATCGGCAGCCCCTCGGCGGCCTCGTAGGCGGCGAAGTACCGGGGGACCGCGAGGCGGCTCGGCTCGCCGGGGTCCACCGGCGGCAGCGGCATGCCCGGCAGGTCGAAGATGCCGTTCACCGTGGCCATCCGCAGCGACTCCCAGCGGTGCTGCCACGCGCCTCCGGGAGCCCGGTCGGCGTCGAGGACGACGAAGGTGCGGTCGCCCGGGGCGTCGGTCGGGCGGGCGTCGAGCGCGGACGTGAAGCCGCGACGCCGCAGGTGGTGGGCGGCCGACAGCCCCGCCTGCCCACCGCCCACGACGACGACGGTCGCGTTCCGTGCGCTCATCGCGCGGCGATGACGCTCTCGGCGACCTGCACGAGTCGCGGAGCCTGACCGGCGTCGACGGGCCCCTCGTAGATCACGCGCATCCACGAGTCGTCGACGAGGACGTCGAGGTAGCAGATGCTCGACATCCCGTCGCACTGGAGGAGCCCGTCTTCGGCACCCGTCACCGTCACCGTCGTGAACCCGTCGGATGCGCCCGGTCCGGCGACGGCGTACTCGCGGAATCGTTCGTAACCCCACCGTGCTCCGGCCGAGACGTTCACCTGGATGCTCGTGTAGATCGGCAGGCCGTCGTCGTCCTGAGTCGTGCCCTCCGACTGGCAGTCGTACTCGTCGGAGGCTGCGGCGACGAGCGCGTTGCGACCGTCCGGGCTGGCCTCGGACCATGATGCGTCCAGCGACGGGTCCGCGAAGATCGTCCCCAGGGGCGTGACCAGGTCGAGCGTCGAGCAGTCACCCGTCACGACCCAGCGTCGCGAGGCGGCGTCGGCGGCCCACGGCGCCCTGGCCTCGAGGGGGCGCACGACGTCGGCGATCCGTCCGAGCTGGGCCACGACGAGATCGGTCGTGTCGCCGCCGAACTCCTGCGACTGCTCGTAGCCGGCCTCGATCCAGTAGTCGCCGACGACGACGGTGGCTGCACAGCGGAGAGCGTCACCGCAGGCCAGGGCCGAGTCGTCACCGAGTCCGAGGTCGGCGCCGGCGCCGCCCTCCCGCTTGGCGGCGAGGGCGTCGGCGGACGCCGGGTCGTCGAGGCTGATGTCGACCTCGAACACGGCGAAGTCCGCCTCGCTCGACGACGTCCACTGGCAGGTCTGGACTCCGTTCTGACGGAGCGACGCGTCACGGGGCGTGAAGACCAGGCCCTCCTCCTGCGCGAGCTCCGGCGCGCGCAGCAGCGACGTCAGCGACGACTCGGTCGCGAGGGTCGCGCAGTCCATCGGCAGATACGGCTGCGGCGTGCCGCCGACCGGCTGGGTCGAAGGAGGCGCGCTCGGCTCGGGCGTCGGGGTCGCGGTGGGCGTCGGGGCCGGGGGAGCCGAGACGGAAGCCGACGGCTCGGGCTGCGCGAGACCCTCGAAGGGCGAGGGCACGAAGCCCATCGCGACGGCGCCGCCGGCGCTGCCCAGTCCGATGAGGGCGACGAGTCCGAACGCGATGCCGAAGCGCCGACCGGGTCGACGACGGGTCGTGTCGGCGGCCCGCTCGAGGACGTCCTTCTTCATCGAGACGAGCATGCGGGTGAGGTCGTCACCGGTGGGGGGCTCAGTGTTCATCGTGCGTCACCGCCTTTCGCAGTCGCGAGCGTGTTCGGGAGACCCGTTTGGTGACCGCCCCGACGGTCATGCCGAGACGGTCGGCGGCCTCGCGGTACGAGAGGCCCTCGATCAGGCAGAGCTCGCAGATGGCGCGGTCGTCGGGCGAGAGGGCGTCGATCGCCTCGCGGACGAAGCGCAGCATCTCGCGCGCCTCGGTTCCATCGGGCGCGACGAGGTCGTCGGGCAGCGCATCCGCCGCCGCGAGGGCGAGCTTGCGGCGCTGATTCGCAGCGTGGTTGCGGCAGACCACCAGCAGCCACGGCAGCAGCGAGTCGGTCGGCAGGGTCAGCCCGTTGCTCTTCTTCCAGAGCGTGACGAAGGTGTCCTGCACGATCTCCTCCACGTCCATGCGACTCGGCGCCAGAGCCCACGCGTACCGCGTGACCGTCGTGGCGTACCGGTCGAACAGCGCGGACAGCGCCTGTCTGCTGCCGGTCGCGGCGCGCTTGATCAGGTCAGCGTCGCTCATCGTGTGCGGATCCACATCCACCCCCTCACTAGAGGAGTGTCGCGTAAACGCCGATCCTGACCGAATCGGTCGGAATCCCTCTTCCGAAACCGCTTGGCCGCGAAACGAGTGCTCGGCGGCGTCTGTCTGGAAGCTCGCTGAGGGGGCGTGACCCCTGCCCCGATGGATGCGTCTGAATGATGTGTCCGCTTCACGGACTCGATGCCCGGGCCGCTCGCCCCGCATCGTCAGGAACGAAACAAGGAGAGATCATGAGCAACGTCACCCCCGCCACGACCGGGACCGCCGCCGCCAAGCACACCGCCTCCGACGCGGCCGGCAAGAACACCATCGTCGACGGCGTCGTGTCGAAGGTCGCGGGGATCGCTGCTCGCGAGGTGCCCGGGGTCCACGACCTGGGCAACGGCGCGGCCCGTGCCATCGGCGCCATCCGCAACGTCGTCAACCAGCAGGACCGCGGCCAGGGCGTCTCCGTCGAGGTCGGCGAGAAGCAGGTCGCCGCCGACATCGTCATCGTCGCCGAGTACCCCGTCGAGCTGCAGAAGGTCGCCGACGACGTCCGCAAGGCCGTCACCGACGCCATCACGCAGGTCGTCGGCATGGAGGTCGCCGAGGTCAACGTCACCGTCTCCGACGTGCACATCCCCTCGGACGACAACGACGACGCCGACGAGAGCCGCGTCCAGTAGTCGCTCGCGACACCCTCCGGCCGCACGGCCGGTGACCCTCCGGACGGCCCCCGCCCACCCTCGGCGGGGGCCGTCCGTCTGCCCTCAGACCCTCGAACCAGGAGCCATCATGACCGACGACAGCACCCCCGAGACCTCCTTCGCCGACCGCCTCCGCGGCCAGATCGGCAGCAAGGCCATCGACCCCGTCATCCGGGCGGTCCGCACCGAGATCGGCGCGGCCCGCGACGAGATCGCCGGGCGGGCGCGTGATGCTCGCGCCGGCATCGTCCTCGTCGTCGTGGGGGTCGTCCTCGCGCTGATCACCGTCGCGCTCGCCGCGACCGCGGGCGTCACGGCCCTCGCGCTCGTGCTGCCGCTCTGGGCCGCGACCCTCGTCGTGTTCGGCGTCTTCGGCGTCGCGGCAGCCCTCGTGCTCGCCGGCGGCCTGCGCGCCCTGAAGCGCGGCGTGCCCCCGGTGCCGGCCGACACCGTCAAGAACCTGACCCGGCGGCACTGAGCCGACCCGCGCCTCCTCGGTGCCCGGCCCGGCCCACGCCTGTCCGTGAGTCACGACACGCCGCGTCCCCCGAGGAGGCGCGGCGTGTCATGACTCCTCGACCGGGCTCTCGAGGCGAGGCGAGGCGAGGCGAGGCGGGGCCGGTCCGGGCTCAGCCCATGTGGACGACGGGGCCCGAGGGCAGCAGGTCCTCCTTCGAGCCGCGGATCATGAAGAAGCTGATCGGCGCGGCCACGAGGGCGGCGACCGCGGCCCCGACGAAGGCGGCCTGGTAGCCGTCGACGAGCCCGCCGAGCCCCTGCAGGTCGCTGCCGGCCACGGCCGAGGCGTACAGGTTCGTGTAGACCGCGAGTCCGATCGACCCGCCGATCTGGATCATGGCGTTCGACGTGGCGCTCGCGGCGCCGGCCTCGTGCGGCGCGACGCCGGCGAGGGCCAGGTTCTGCATCGGCACGAAGATGCCGGCGAGGCCGACGCCCATCACGATCAGCGCGGGCAGCACATGCGTCGCGTAGGCGCCGTCGACGGTGATGAACGACAGCCAGAACAGGCCGGCCGCGGCCACGATCGGGCCGACGATCATGAGGATGCGCGGGCCGACGACCGGCAGCAGCTTCGTCAGGATCGGGGCCATCACCATGATGACGAGGGTCATCGGCAGGGTCGCGAGACCGGCCTCGAGCGGGCCGAAGCCGAGCACGATCTGCAGGTGGAAGGTCAGGTAGAGCAGCGCGCCGATCATGACGCTGCCGACGATCAGCTGCACCAGGAACGCCCCGCCGCGCACCCGGTTCGTGAGCACGCCGAGCGGCAGGAGGGGGTGGTCGCTGCGCTTCTGGATCAGCACGAACAGGGCGAGGAGCCCGGCGCCGAGCGCGATGAAGCCGATCACCACGGCCGAGTCCCAGCCGTCTTCGGCCTGCGTGAAGCCGTAGACGAGCGAGGCGAGCCCCAGCGCGACGACGATCGTGCCGGCGACGTCGAGGCGGTTGTCGCCCTCGGCCTTGCTCTCGCGCACGACGAGCGCCGCGGCCACGATGGCCACGATCACGATGGGCACGTTGACGAGCAGGCACCAGCGCCAGCTGACGAACTCGGTGAGCACCCCGCCGAGCACGAGGCCGACGGCGGCGCCGGCACCCGAGATCGCGCCGAAGACGGCGAACGCGGTGTTGCGCTCGCGACCGCGGTCGAAGGTGGTGGTGAGCACCGCGAGGGCGGCGGGGGCGAGCAGCGCGGCGAAGACGCCCTGCAGGGCGCGCGCCGTGACGAGCAGCTCGCCGGTCGAGACGAGGCCGCCGAAGGCGGAGGCCGCACCGAAGCCGATCATGCCGACGATGAAGGTGCGCTTGCGACCCCAGAAGTCGGCGATGCGCCCGCCGAGCAGCAGCAGGGCGCCGAAGGCGAGGGCGTAGGCCGTGACGACCCACTGGCGGTTCTCGTCGCTCAGGCCGAGCTCGGCCTGGGCCTGGGGCAGGGCGATGTTGACGATCGTGCCGTCGAGCACGACGACGAGCTGCGCGAGCCCGACGATGACGAGCACCCACCAGCGGCGGGGCGAAGGAGGCGCGGTGCGGGTCGCACCGGTGGCGGGCGTTGCTTCTGAGGTGGTCACTGTTCTCCTGGATCGGGGTGCCGCACGACGAGCGGCCGTCGTGGACGGATCGATACTACCTACTGGTTGGTTGGCTCGTAAGCGGCTACGGTCATCTCATGGCCTACGACGCTGACGAGACCCGCCGCCGCATCCTCGCGGCGTCGACGGCGGAGTTCGCAGAGCACGGCCTCGCGGGCGCCCGCGTCGACCGCATCGCCGCCGCCGCCGGCTGCAGCAAGGAGCGCCTCTACGCGCACTTCGGCGACAAGGAGGCCCTGTTCACCGCGGTGCTGAACCACTCGTTCGCCGAACTCGGCGTCGCCGCCGCCCCGCACTTCGCCACCGCGCCCGACTTCGCGGTCGCCATCTACGATCATCTCGTCGAGCACCCCGAGAACCACCGTCTGCTCGGCTGGGCCCGTCTCGAGCAGCGACACGACTGGGCGTCGTCGTTCGCCGTCCTCGACGAGGTGAGGCGCACCTCCGTCGGGCATCTCGATCGCCTCATCGGCGACGATGTGGCGTGGTCGGTCGACGACGTCTTCGCTCTGGTGCTCTCGATCGCGACGGCGTGGCTGCAGCTGCCGGGGCTGCCGCACGCCGCCGCCGGAGGGCCCGATCGCGCCGTGCAGCGCGAGATCGTGCGCGAGGCCGTCGCGCGCCTCCTCGGCTCGGCCTAGACCCGCCCCACAGCTCGGGCGTCGGCCGCAGAGCGACCGACGCCCGGAGCGGGCCTCGCAGCCGGCTACTTGGCGGTGGGTCCGTAGAAGCCCTCGATCTCGTCGAGCTCCATCTCGGCGGTCTGCTGGATGAGCGCCAGCAGATCCTCGTCGAGTCCCGGCGCGAACTCCTCGAGGCGCTCGGGCGCGATGGTCGAGGGGGCGCCCTGGGGTGCCTGCTCGTTCGAGACGAGCTCGGTGCCGTCGCTCGACGGCGACGAGCCCTGGAAGATCTTGCCGGCCTCCGACTTGCCGTCGAGATCGAACGTGTACTGCTTGCTCTGCAGCCCGAGGTCGAGCAGCTCCTTCACCTCGGGGAACTTCTCGGCGTTCGTCTTGGGGATCGGCAGCAGCTTGCCCCAGTCGACGCCGAGGGTCTCGAGCGCCTTGGCGTAGGCGTTCTCGTGAGCCTGGTCGCGGACGATGAGGTACGCGACGGTCTTGCGGGCGACCGGGTTGTCGGTCATCTCGTAGATGCGGCTCTTCTGCAGACGCCCCGTCGACTCGAGCATGAGGTTGTACAGCAGGTCGAGGGGCAGGTTGCCGCTGTTGTAGACGTAGCTGCCGCTCCACGGGTTGCCGACCGAGTCGACCGGCAGAGCGCCCTGCGCTCCGACCAGGTAGTGGTGGATGTTGCCCGTGTCGAGCGCGATGTTCAGCGGGGTGGCGCCGCCCGCGCCGGGGGTGTCGAGCGGGTCGGTGAGCTTGCCGGTGTAGTCGGGGCTGCCGTCGAGCAGGCGCGAGATCGTCGTGCCGATCAGCTCGACGTGGCTGATCTCCTCCGTGCCGATGCCCTGGATGAGGTCGCGGTAGGGCTTCGCCGCCGCGCCCCGGAAGTTCATCGCCTGGAAGAGGTACTGCATCATGGTGCGCATCTCGCCGAACTGGCCGCCGAGGCCCTCCTGCAGCGCGTTCGCCGCGGCGGGGTCGGGCTCGCCGTCGGCGATGTCGTTGATCCAGGTCTGCGCGTGGAAGTACATGTCGCCTCCTGATCGTGGCGGCACGTGCCGCCTCGGTCACCCTGCGCCTCCTTCGGGGGGTCTCGCGGCGTCGTGCACCAGCTTCTCAGCGGAGGCGTACCCCGTTCGGCGACGCCCTAGGCTCGCTGCGTGCTGCAGACCGTCGCGACCCGGGTGAGGTCGGCTCCGCCCCTGCTCGTCGTGCTCGGCCTCTACGCCCTGTCCCGGCTGGTGTCGAGCGCCTGGCTGGGCGGGCTCTTCGCGCTCGCGACGACCCGCGGGTGGGAGTTCGCCAGCCATCGCAGCGACCCGGGCTTCGCCTCGTTCTCGGGATCGTGGGACGCCAGCTTCTACCGCACCATCGCGCAGCAGGGGTATCCGACCGAGCTGCCGGTCGACGGGCGGGGTCGCGTCGAGCCGAACCCGTGGGCGTTCCTGCCGGTGTTCCCGATGCTGGTGCGGGGCATCGCCGCCGTGCTGGGCGTCGACCTCGCGGGCAACTCGTTCTTCGCCATCGGGCTGGTCGTCGCCACCATCGCCGGCGGCGGTGCCGCCGTCCTCCTGCACCGCATCGTCGCCGAGACCGTCGGCGCCCCGAACGCCCTCTGGGCCGTCGCCCTGTTCTGCTTCGGACCGACCTCGTTCGTGCTGCAGGTCGCCTACGCCGAGAGCCTCATGCTGCTGCTCGTCTTCGCGGCGCTGCTGATGATGATCCGTCGGCGGTACCTGCTGATGATGCCGTTCGCCGTCGTCGCGGCGTTCACCCGGCCCGGCGTGCTGGCGCTGGCGCTGGGGCTGGCCGTGACGGGGGTGGTGCGCTTCGCGCGGGGTGCTTGGGGTGCGCGGGGTGTGCGGGGTGCGGGGGGTGCGTGGGCTGGGCGGCGTGCGGGGACTGCGCGGGGTGCGTGGGCTGCGCGGGGTGCGCCCGGGGCTGACTCGGCGCGCGACGGTTTCGGGAGGCGTGAGCAGGTCTCGCTCGTCGTCACCGGGCTCGTCGTGGCGGCGGCGGGTCTCGCGTGGCCGGTCGTGGCGGACGTCGTCACCGGGCGGTCGGGGGCCTATCTCGACACCGAGCTCTCGTGGTGGGTCGGATTCGTCGGGCGTCAGCACTTCACGCCGTTGACGCCATGGTTCGTGATGGCGACGACCTTCCTGGGCGTGGCCGGGGCGGTCGTCGTGGTCGGCGTGCTGGCGGCCGTGGCGTGGTTCTTCTCCCGTCGCTCGACCCGGTCGCTCGGCATCGAGGTCTGGTCGTACTCGGCGGCCTACGTGCTGTATCTCGTGGCGGTGTTCCTGCCGCAGCAGAGTCTGCCGCGGCTGCTCATGCCGATCGCGCCGCTGCTCGGGCACCCCGCGATCGCACCGTCGCCGCGCCTCCGGAGGTCCCTGCTCGTCGGCGGCATCGCCCTGCAGCCCGTCGCCGTGGTGCTGCTCTGGTTCGTCGGGTACCCGTAGCGGGGTCGGGCGCGACGGCCCGGAGGGGCCGGTGCTCGTGCGACACGACCCGCGAGTCGGAGTCTCGCCCTGGCCTGGGCCCCGCCCCTGGGCTGGCGGCCGGGGTCTGGGGATGCGTAGTCCCGTCGGCAACTCCGGACTCGTGCGCGAACGAGAGCCCGGGCGACGCGTCGGGGCGGCCAGTGCGTCAGGGGCAGGAGTTGCCGACGCGCGCCGGGTCGTCGGGGGGCGGCGTTGCTCGCGATGCTCGGGGTGCGCGTGCTGGCGGGGTCGGCGGGGGTGGTCGGCAACTCCTGCTCCGTGCGACGCCGGGTGCTGCCGGTGCCGCGTGTCGCCGTGGTGCGTGACGAGAGGCAGGAGTTGCCGACGCGGGGGTGTCGGGGGCGGCGATGCTCGGGTGTGCGCGTGCTGGCGGGATCGGTCGGCAACTCCTGCTCCGTGCGACGCCGGGTGCCGCCGGTGCCTCGTGTCGTCGTGGTGCGTGACGAGAGGCAGGAGTTGCCGACGCGGGGGTGTCGGGGGCCGCGGTGCTTACGGTGCGCACGGTGCGCTCGGGGCGCTCGTGGCGCTCGGGACTTCCGGTGCGCGCGTGCTCGCGGTGGCTGGTGCTCGTGCGGGGGCGGTCGGTAACTCCGGCTCCGTGCGGCGCTGGGTGCGATGGTGCCGCGTGTCGCCGTGTCGCGCGTCAGGAGGCAGGAGTTGCCGACGCGGAATCAGCGCAGGTCGCGGGAGTAGCAGACCGAGAGGTCGGCGCCGGCGTAGGGGCCGAAGCCGGGGATGGTCTCGTACCCCTCGCGCTCGTAGAAGCGGATCGCGTCGGGTTGCAGGGTGCCGGTCTCGAGCACGACGCGTCGGGCTCCGAGCCCCCGGGCGGCGTCTTCGAGCGCCCGCAGCACGGCGGTCGCGACACCCGAGCCGCGAGCGGTCCGCTCGACGAACATGCGTTTGATCTCGACGGTGTCCGGGCCGACCACGGCGTCGTCGAGCGGGCGGAGGCCGCCGCAGGCGACCGCCCGACCGTCGGGGTCGCGGGCGACGATGAACACCGGGACGTCGGAGGCGGTCGGGACCGCGCCCGGTTCGTGGTCGTCGCTGCCGTATCGGGCGTCGAGCTCGCGGCGTTGGGCGCGGCGCAGCTGGTCGGCCTCGGGGTTGTCGAAGGGGATGGTCTCGATCTGCCAGGTCATGCTCGTCCTTTCGTGACGATCGTTACGGTAACAGGCGTTACGCTGTGTGTCATGCCTCGCACCCGAGACGCCGACGCGACCCGCCTCCGCCTGTCCGAGGCCGTCTTCACGACGCTCGCCGACCGGGGGCCCGTGGGCCTCACGCTGCGGGCGGTCGCCGAGAGGGCCGGGTGCACGACGGGGCTCGTCCTCCACACGTTCCCGAACAAGCAGGCCCTCCTGCTGCACGCGCGCGATGTGCTGCACGAACGCACCAGGCTCCGCGCCGACAGGGTCGAGTCCGACGCGAGCGACCCGGCGGCGGCGCTGCGGGCCGTGGTCGCAGCGGCACTGCCGACCGACGAGGCGACCCTCGCCGAGGCCCGCGTCTGGATCGGGTTCCTGGCCGCCGCGCTCAGCGACCCTGTGCTGGTCGAGCGCCACGCGGACAACAGCGGGGCCTTCGCCGACCGGCTGGCGCGACTGCTGACGGCGGCCGACGAGGTACGTGCCACCGAAGTCGACGCCACCGAATCCGGCGCCACCGAAGACGGCGCCTCCGAAGACGGCGCCATCGGAGGCGGCGCCGCAGGAGACGTCACCGTGCGGGCTGCCGCGCTCGCCGCAGCGGTCGAGGGCGTCTCGTCCTTGGCGGCGGGCGATCCCGAGCGATGGCCTCCGGTGCGACAACGCGCGGTGCTCGACCGGGCCGTGTCCGATGCTCTCGGCTGGCGCCTCCCCGGCTGAGCTCGGCGAGCCTGCCCCGGGTAGCACCGCCTGGTGTCGAGCCGCACGGCGCCGTGCCGAGCCGAGCCGCCCCGAGCCGTCCCGCGCCCCGCCGCGCCGCTCCGAGCCCCGCCGCCCCGCGCCGCCCC
>NZ_JAXCWG010000006.1:0-182279 GCF_034045195.1 Frigoribacterium sp. CFBP9030 | reverse complement strand
GATGATGGTGATCGGGGTGTCGGTGACGGGGTCGCCGGTGTCGTCGGTGATGGTGCCGACGATGTCGACGGTGTCCGGTTCCGGGTCGACGGGTGCCGTCGTGGCCGAGAAGGCGAAGTCGAGGTCGGCACGGTCGCCCGCGACCAGCGAGAAGTCCTGCGTCGTCGCACCCGTCGATCCGTCGGGCGGGGTGATCGTGACGGTGTAGCCGGGTGCCGCGGTCAGGGCGGGGAAGGCGTAGCGCCCGTCGGCGTCGGTCGTCGTCGTCGCGACGACGCGTCCGGTGGCGTCGGCGACCGTCACCGCGCCTCCTTCGTACGGCGTCGTCGTGCCGTCGACGGTGCTCTGCGCGACACCGGATGCGGCGAACGTCTTCGTCGCGAACCAGGTCTGGTAGATCGGTCGCCCCGAGCGCTGCTGGTACGTGATGGTCAGACTCGACAGCGCGACGGTCGGGCTGAACCAGCCGGTGGCGCCCTCGGTGTCCGCGGCTGCGGCGTTGCCGGTCAGGGTCGCGGTGGCCGGATCCCAGCTCGGCACGTCGCCGGTGCCGCCGCCGGCGCACGAGGGGCCGCCGGCGAGTCCGCACGAGTTGTAGACGCCCTGGAACCCCAGGGCGTCGGAACCGACGGGCGCTCCCTCGGCGTCCAGCGCGGTGATCGTCGCCTGGTCGGCGTCGACGTCGCCCAGCACGAACGACCAGCCGGCCGTGGGGGTGGCCGAGGCGAAGGTGTACGTGGTGACCGAGGCGGCCTGCGGGGTGGGGGAGTCGCGCATGGGTCGGAGGTTCAGGTACGTGGTGCCGCGACTGGTGCCGTACTCGAGGCCGGGCGGGGTGTTCGGACCCTGCCAGCCGCTCGCACCGCTCGGGACGGTCGCCGACGAGGCGTTCGTGGTGAAGGACGTCGCGGGGAACCCGCCGTCGAGCGTCATGGTGCCGACCGAGCCGGTGCCGGACGCCAGGCGCTCGACCGTGAAGTCCCCCCAGTCGCCGCCTTGCGCCGCGGAGGCGGTGGTCACCCCTCCGAGCGCCGTCGCGACCGCGACGAGGACGGCGACGCCTGCGGCGGCCATGCGGCGTCCCGTGCCGCGGAGGGGTGATCCCGAGCCGAGGAGGCGCGGTTCGGCTGGTGCGGACTTCTCGCGGCTCAAGGCTGCTCCCGTCGGGAGCGACCCCCGGCCGCCCCAGTCTGCGACGCGTCCTGACACGCGCCGCGAAACCGACGTTAGTTCAATTCCTGCCGGAGCGCGCGCCCCCCGGCCGATGGACGACGACGCGGCACCGTCGACCGCACCCACGAGGGTGAGGCGCACGGTGCCGCTCGTCGTCAGGCGTCGTCCTGGGGTGCTACGAGCGCTTCTTCACCTTCGAGACCGCGTCCTCCGCGTGGCTGGCGACGTCGCGCTTGCCCTTCTTGTCGGCGCGCTTCTCCTTGAGGGAGCGGACCGCCGTCTTCGCGCTGTCCTTCTTCGCTGATTTCTCTGCCATGGTGTCGCCTCCGTACCTGGACCTCGATGGCCCGGTCGCTGGAGCCTAGGCGTGCGGGCGGCCGCGGGGCGCACCGGCAGGCGGGTTGGCAGCTTCGTGACCTCGCCGTGTCGGCGGCTGCCGCTACCGTGGTCCCCGCCCGACCACCCCGCCCGAGCACCCCGCCCGATCCCCGAGAGACCGACATGAGCGACGACCTCACCGCCCCCGCGACCGCGCGTCCGCCCGGTGCGGCCCTCACCCGCAGCGAGCGTCTCGACGACCTCCCCTTCACCTCGAAGCACCGACGCCTGCTGGCGGGCTCCGGCATCGGCTGGGCCCTCGACGCGCTCGACGTCGGGCTGCTCTCGTTCGTCATCGCGCAGCTGGCCGTGGTGTGGAGCGACCAGGCCGGGCAGCTCGCCTGGGTCGCCTCGGCCGGGTTCGCCGGCATGGCGATCGGGGCGGCCGTCGGCGGCTCCCTCGCCGACCGCCTCGGTCGCAAGACGGTCTTCGCCCTGACCCTGCTGCTCTACGGGCTGGCCACCGGCCTGTCGGCGCTGTCGTGGTCGGTCGGCGTGCTGCTCGTGCTGCGCTTCGTCGTCGGGCTCGGTCTGGGCTCCGAGCTGCCCGTCGCCTCGACGCTCGTCAGCGAATTCTCGCCGCGACGCATCCGCGGCAGGGTCGTCGTGCTGCTCGAGGCGTTCTGGGCCGTCGGCTCGATCGGCGCCGCCCTCGTGGGGTACCTGGTCATCCCGACCAGCGACGACGGCTGGCGCTGGGCGCTGCTGATCGGGGCCGCGCCCGCCCTCTACGCGGTCTTCGTGCGGCTCCGCATGCCCGAGTCGGTGCGTTTCCTCGAATCGAAGGGCCGGCATGACGAGGCCGAGCGCACCGTCCGCGGCTTCGAGGAGGCCGCGGGGGTGCCGGCACCAGCCCAGCCGGCCACCGAGCCGCCCGCGGCCGTCAGCAGGCCGACCCGCGCCTCCTTGGCACAGCTCTTCGGGGCGGGCATGGCGCGTCGCACGGTCGCGATCTGGGTCGTCTGGTTCATGACGAACTTCTCGTACTACGGTGCCTTCGTCTGGCTGCCGACCCTGCTCGTCGCCGCCGGGTTCCCGCTCGTGCGGTCGTTCGAGTACGTGCTGATCATCACGCTCGCGCAGCTGCCGGGCTACGCCGTCTCGGCCTGGCTGATCGAGAGGTGGGGGCGCCGAGGCACCCTCGCGTCGTTCCTCCTGGGGTCGGCGGTGGCCGCCGGGTTCTTCGGCTTCGGAGCGGTCAGCGGCAGCGTCGCGCAGATCCTGATCTCGGGCATGCTCCTGTCGTTCTTCAACCTCGGCGCGTGGGGCGCGCTCTACGCCGTGACCCCCGAGCTCTACCCGACGGCCCTGCGCGGCACGGGCGCCGGGTGGGCCGCGGGCGTGGGGCGCATCGCGTCGATCGTCGCGCCGCTCTCGGTGCCGCCCGTGCTCGCCCTCGGGGGTCCGCCCACGCTCTTCGTGCTGTTCGGTGCGGTGTTCGTGGTCGGCGCGCTGGCCGCGACGCAGCTGCCCGAGCTGCGCGGAACCCGGTTGGCCGAATGAGCGCCCGACGGCGGCCCGCCCGGTCGCGGCGGCCGCTCGGGCGTCGCCGCCCGCTGACGCGGCGGAGGGCTCTCGGACTCCTCGTGGTGCTGCTGGCCGGGGTCGTCCTCGTGGCGTTCCCGCGCCTCCTCGGCGACGGGGCGGGCGTCGATCCGGCGGGTGGATCCGCCGGTGGCCCAGGAGGCGCGGGTCGAGAGGCCGTCCCGACCAGCGTCCCGTCCGGTGCGGCCGAGGCCGTCGTCGAGCGCGTGGTCGACGGCGACACCGTGGTCGTCCGGGTGCGGGGCGAGCGTGAGCGGATCCGGCTGATCGGCGTCGACACCCCGGAGACCGTCAAGCCCGACGCGCCCGTCGACTGCTTCGGGCCCGAGGCGAGCGCCGAGACGACCGAGCGGCTGCCCGAGGGGGCCACGATCTGGCTCGAGTCGGACGCCTCGCAGGGCGACGCCGACCGGTACGACCGGCTGCTGCGCTACGTCTGGTCGCCCGACGGCACGATGCTCAACGAGCACCTCATCGCCGACGGCTTCGGACGCGAAGACACCTACGACGACCCGTACCGCTACCGAGACCGGTTCGTGGCGGCCGAGGCCCGTGCCGAACGCGACCGCACCGGGCTCTGGGGCGCCTGCCGCTGACGCGAGTGCGTGCGTGCGTGCTCGTGCGCGTGCCCGCTCGTGCGTGTGCGTGTGCGTGCTCGTGCCCGCTCGCGTGCGTGCCGGTGCTCGCGCGTGCGTTTGGCCCCCCGGGTTCGGCGGGTTCCCGTCATCCGCGGCGGGTCAGCGCTGACCCGCCCCCGATGACACCGACCCGCCGATACCCGGTTCGCCGGCCCGCCGCAGTCCGGGCCACCAGAATCGATCGCCCAGCAGGAAGACCAGGGCGGGCACGAGCACGGTCCGCACGACGAGCGTGTCGAGCAGCACGCCGATGCAGACGATCACGCCCACCTGCGTCAGCGCCACCACGGGCAGCACCCCGAGCACGGCGAAGACGGCCGCGAGCAGGATGCCCGCGCTGGTGATCACGGCCCCCGTCGAGGCGAGGGCGCGCACCATGCCCTCGCGGGTGCCATGCACCAGCGCCTCCTCGCGGGCCCGGGTCGTCAGGAAGATGTTGTAGTCGACCCCGAGCGCCACCAGGAACAGGAACGCGTACAACGTCACGGCGGTGTCGAGCGCCGGGAATCCCAGCACGTTCTGGAACAGCCACGTCGACGCCCCGAGGCTCGCGAAGAACGTCGCCAGCACCGACGCGATCAGCAGCACGGGCGCGACGAGCGAGCGCAGCAGCAGCGCGAGGATGACGAACACGATCGCGAGGATGATCGGCGCGATCAGGTCGATGTCGGCCTGCGCGGCGACCTTCGTGTCGAAGGCGGTCGCGTCGCTGCCGCCGACCAGCGCCTCCGACACGGACCCGTCGCCTGCGCCGGCCCCGTCGCCCGCGCCTGCACCGTCGCCCGCGCCCGCGCCCGCGCCCGCGCCGTCGGCGTCGGCGTACGCCGTCCGCAGCCGGTCGATCGTCGCGAAGGCCTCGTCGCTCTCGGGCTCGGCCGTCAGCTGCAGATCGATGCGGGTCAGCCCGTCCGACGATTCTCCGGTGGTCGCGGACTCGACGCCCGCGGTGTCGGCGGCCAGCGCCGTGGCGGCGTCGGCCGAGTCCGTCGGCACGAGCACGACCGTCTGGCTGGTCAGCCCGGCCGAGAACGACTCGTCGACGATCACCTGCGCCGACACGGACTCGGGGTCGCCGAGCAGCTGGTCGGTCTGCGACAGTCCGACGGCGTAGCCGCCGAGCCCGAGGCAGAGCACGCCGATGCCCGCCACGGCCGACACGGCCACGACGGCCGGACGACGTGAGACGCCGCGACCGAGTCGATCCCAGAAGCCGCGGCGCGGGGCCGCGTGGTGGGTCGCGCCTCCTGCAGTCGTCTGCGGGTGGTCGACGGCCTCCGAGGAGGCGCGGGGCACGAAGGGCCAGAAGAGCCCGCGACCGCAGACCACCAGTGCCGCCGGCAGCGCCACGAGGGCGAAGACGATGGCGATGACGACGCCGACCGCGCAGGCGAAGCCGAGGGCGCGGTTGCCCGACAGCGACGCGAGCAGCAGGGTCAGAAGGCTCAGGGCGACCGTGCCGCCGCTCGCGGCGATCGCGGGCCCGGCGCTCGTGACGGCGGTGCGCATGGCGCGGTGCCGGTCGGGTTCGCGCAGCAGCTCCTCGCGGTAGCGGGCGACGAGCAGCAGGGCGTAGTTCGTGCCGGCACCGAAGACGAGCACCGAGAGGATCCCCGAGATCGACGCGTCGATGGTGATGCCCAGGGGCTCGGCCAGGGCGGCGGCGACACGACCGGCGAGCGCGTCGGCGGCGCCGACGACGGCGAGGGGGACGATCCAGAGCACGGGGCTGCGGTAGGTGACGATCAGCAGCAGGGCGACCACGATCACGGTGACGAGCAGCAGCCGGAAGTCGGCGCCGGCGAACGCGTTCGCGATGTCGTCCTGGAACCCGATCGGACCGGTCAGCGACGCTTCGAGGCCGGCGGGGAGATCGGCGCCGGCCGCGTCGCGGAGCGCCGTCGCCGTACCCGCGACGTCGGCGTCGGCTTCGTCGGCGTCGAGCGGCACGGCGATCAGGGCGGCCGTCCCGTCGTCGCTGATCTGGGGCCGGACGGCCTGCGGGGCGGTCGACAGCTCGGCGAGGGCGGAGGCGCGGGCCGAGATCGCGGCGAGCGCCCGGTCGTCGAGGGTGTCGCCCCCGTCGCTGAAGACGAGGATGCCGACGGTCGTGTCCGAGCTCGGGAACCGGTCGAGCAGGGCGGTCACCTCGGCGGACTGGCTGGAGGCGGGCACGCCCGAAGGAGGCGCGGCGTCGCCCTCGCTCGACGGCAGGAAGGCGAAGAGGAGGGCCACGGCCACCGCGGTGGCGACCAGGACGGCCCAGGCGGTCCGACGGCCGCTGACGAATCGGGCGAGTGTGCGCACGGAGAATCCTTCGGTCACTGAATGTCTTAGCGGCTAAGACTATTGCAGATCACAGGGGCGTGCGCCACAATCGAGACGCAGGAGGTCCGATGCCCGACCCGACCCACCCCACGACGTCCCCCGTGCCCGCCGGGCGGGCAGCGCGCAACGACGCCGCGCAGCCCTTGCCGCCCGACGGGCCCCGCCCGGCCGACCGGCAGGGGCGGCCCGACCGCTCGCCGCTGGCCGACGACATCGTCACCCACATGCAGCGCCTCACGACCGAGTCGCAGAAGGTGGCGCAGGCCTTCGCGACCCAGCACGGTCTCGGGCACATCGACCTCGAGGCGCTGCTGCACGTCATGCAGGCCGAGCGCGGCGGCGACCCCGTCACGGCGGGGCGGCTCGGCGAGCTGCTCGGCGTCACGTCGGGCGCCGCCACCGGGGTCATCGACCGACTCGAACGCGTCGGTCATGTGCAGCGCAGCCGCGACGACGCCGATCGTCGCCGCGTGCTCGTCCGCTACTCCGACCGCGCGCGTGCCGTGGCGGGCGCCTTCTTCGGGCCGCTCGGCGTCATGAGCGACCGCGTCATGTCCGAGTTCGACGAGGGGGAGCTCGAGACGGTCCGCCGGTTCCTCGACGGGATGTCGGGGGCTATGGCCGAGCGTGCGCGCGAGGTGGGCGGCGGGGCGCAGCCGACCCGCGCCTCCTCGGCTGGTGTCGCCGGCAGCGGGTAACGTCGTCCGGGAACTCGGAAGGCAGGTGGCACGTGACCGACCACGTCTCGGCGCTCGACCTCTTCTCGATCGGCATCGGCCCGTCGAGCTCGCACACCGTGGGGCCCATGCGGGCAGCCCGGCAGTTCCTGCTGGCCGTCGAGGCCGACGGGCGTCTGACCGACGTCGCACGGGTCGAGGCCGTGCTCTACGGCTCGCTCGCCGCGACCGGTCTCGGGCACGGCACCCCGTCGGCGGTGCTGGCCGGTCTCGCGGGCATGGACCCCGAGTCGTGCGACCCCGACGTGGTCACCGGCATGCAGGCCTCGGTCGAGCACGGCGGCGGTCTGCGGCTGCTGGGTCGTCACCAGATCGCGTTCGCCCCCAACGACCTCCGCATGGCGCCGCTCACGCGCATGCCCCGTCACCCCAACGCCCTGAGCGTCGAGGCCTTCGACGTCGAAGGCTCGAGCATCGCCCGCGAGGTCTACTTCTCGGTCGGCGGCGGCTTCGTCGTCCGCGACGGCGACGACGAGCACGCGGTGCCGACGGCCGAGGCGCCCTTCGCCTTCGTCGACGCCGACGACCTCCTCCGGCTCTGCGACGCCGAGGGGGCGTCGATCGCCGAGCTGGCCTGGCGCAACGAGGTCGCGCTGCACGGTGCCGAGGCGGCCTCGGCCGGTCTCGACGCGCGGTGGGCCGCGATGCGGGCCTGCGTCGACGCCGGTCTCGAGGCGACGGGGGTGCTCCCGGGCTGGATGAAGGTGCCGCGGCGTGCCCGGCAGTTCGCGTCGATGCTCCGTCAGCACGAAGAGCGGGCGACGAGCTACGCCCTCGGCGGCTCCGCGATCGACCAGGGCCGCGCCTCCTCGCTGCTGGCCTCCGACCTGCCCGCTCAATGGCTGCAGGCCTACGCGATGGCCGTGAACGAAGAGAACGCCGGCGGCGGGCGCGTCGTCACGGCGCCGACCAACGGGGCGGCCGGCATCATCCCGGCGGTGGCGTACTACGCGATGCGGTTCCACGGGGCGACCGACCACGAGCTGGCGCGCACCTACCTGCTGACCGCGGCCGCGATCGGGTCGCTCTACAAGCGCAACGCCTCGATCTCGGGCGCCGAGGCCGGCTGCCAGGGCGAGGTCGGGTCGGCGTCGTCAATGGCTGCCGGTGCGTTGACGGCGCTGCTCGGCGGCACCCCGCGCCAGATCGAGAACGCCGCCGAGATCGCGATGGAGCATCACCTCGGCCTCACCTGCGACCCCGTCGGCGGGTTCGTGCAGGTGCCGTGCATCGAGCGCAACGCGATCGCCGCCGGCACGGCCGTGGCGGCGACCCGCATGGCGCTGCTCGGCGACGGCAGTCACGTCGTCAGCCTCGACACCGTGATCGAGACGATGCGCCAGACCGGTCGCGACATGAAAGACAGCTACAAGGAGACGAGCCGGGCGGGTCTCGCGGTCAACGTCATCGAGTGCTGAGTTCGTGCTGAGTCGCGTCCCGCACGCCGGCATTCAGTGCCGAGTTCGTGCTGAGTCGCGTCCCGCACGCCCATGAACCGCGTTCGCGAAGATGAACCGCGATATATCCCGGTTCATCGTCGCGAACGCGGTTCTTCGTCACCGGTCGCCGGGCCGAGTCGACCCACGCCGAGCCGTCCAGCCGAGGAGGCGCGGGTGATGTCGGCGGCCGCCGCTAGCCTCGTCGCATGACACCGCCTCGCCGCTCCGCCGCCCGTTCCGTCGCGTCGGTCGAGCACGGCACCGACGCCCCGCGCCTCGACCCGGTCGACCCGCGGGGCCTCGTCGACGTCGGCTCGGACGGCACTGGCACTGGCACTGGCACCGGCACCGGCACCGACCACACTGGCACCGACCACCCCAGCACCGATCTGCCCGGGCCGCACGACTCGCGCGAGCTCGAGCGTTACGTCGGCGCCGACCTGACCGACCGAGACCTCGAGGGCACGTGGTTCAGCGAGTGCGTCTTCGAGTCGCCCCGCCTCGGTGCGGCCCGGCTGCGCGGGGCGCGCTTCGTCGAGTCGGTGCTCAGCGACTCCTTCGCCCCCGAGCTCGCGGCGTCGCGCAGCACCTGGCACGACGTGCGGGTCGAGCGACCGCGATGGGGGTCGGCCGAGCTGTTCGACGCCGACCTGCGGTCGGTCCGCATCGTCGGCGGCAAGATCGACTACCTCAATCTGCGCGGCGCGCGCCTGACCGACGTCGTCATCGAGGGGTGCAGCATCGGCGAACTCGACCTCGGCGGGGTCACGGCGCTGCGGGTCGCGCTCGTCGACTGCCGGGTCGGCACGCTCGATGTGACCCGCGCCTCCTTGGCTCATACCGACCTGCGCACGACGTCGTTCTCGCGTATCGACGGTCTCGCCGGTCTCAGCGGCGCCACGATCGACGACGATCAGCTGTCGATGCTCGCCCCCGTCCTCGCCGCGCATCTGGGGCTCGTCGTCGACTGACCGAGGGTGGCCCGCCGCGCGGTGCTACGCCCACGTCGAACAGCCGGGATCGCCGGGGCCCCCGGTGCTATCGTGCAGTCAGAGCAACGCGCTCCGGGGTCAGTGCAAATCTGAACCGGCGGTCACAGTCCGCGACCCGAGGCACCTCCTCACCGAGGCGCCGAGGTTGAACCGGTGGAATCCCGGTACCGACGGTCATAGTCCGGATGAGAGGCAGCGCGGGCCCGACCACTCGTCAGCGAGCGGTGGGCCGTTGCGACCCTGCGTCGCGTCCCCGGAGTTCACCACGACCGGAGGACGACATGACACGCACCACCGCAACCACCGCGCGATGCGCCGCGACGGCGTTCGACGGACCCGTGGGGGCTCAGCCCCTCGCCGGGTCCGCCGCGATCGTGCGCGGGGCGGTGCGCTGACGTGTTCACCGGTCTGGTCGAAGAGCTCGGCAGCGTCGTCCGCATCGACGATCAGGGCGACAGCGTGCGGTTGACCGTGCGCGGCCCGCTCGCGGTCGCCGATGCCGACCACGGCGACAGCATCTCGGTCAGCGGGGTGTGCCTCACCGTCGTCGAGCACGACGACGAGACGTTCACCGCCGACGTCATGCGGCAGACCCTCGTCATGAGCACCATCGGGTCGTTCGGCCCCGGCGACGCGGTCAACCTCGAGCGGGCGGCACGGGTCGGCGACCGCCTCGGCGGGCACATCGTGCAGGGCCACATCGACGGCACCGCGCGGGTCGTCGAGATCGAAGACGGCGAGGCCTGGCGTCGCGTGCGCTTCGACCTCGCCGACGATCTCGCACCGCTCCTGGTCGACAAGGGGTCCGTCACGCTCGACGGGGTCAGCCTCACGGTCAGCGCCATCAGCGAGCCGGGGGCCCCGAGCGGGTGGTTCGAGGTCAGCCTCATCCCCGAGACGCTCGCCGTGACGACGCTCGGCGCCAAGACCGTCGGCGACGCCGTCAACGTCGAGACCGACGTGCTGGCCCGGCACGTCCGCCGCATGCTCCGGCTCGACGCGCTCGCAGCGCCGGTCACGCCGGTCACGCCTCCCGCACCTTCCGAGTCCGCCGCACCCGCCGCACCCGCTCCTGCCGCGTCCGCCGCGCCCGACCACCTCACCGCTACCGACCCGACCGCCGGCGAGGAGCGACCGTGACCGGGCTGCCGACCGCGACGACCGAGGAGGCGCGGGTCGGCTCGACCACACCCCTCGCGTCGATCGAGACCGCGCTCGAGCACCTGCGGCGCGGCCGACCCGTCATCGTGGTCGACGACGAGTCGCGTGAGAACGAGGGCGACGTCGTCCTCTCGGCCGAGCTCGCCTCGCAGGAGTGGCTGGCCTGGACGGTGCGCGTCTCGTCGGGCTTCGTCTGCGCCCCGATGACGAACGCCGAGGCCGACCGGCTCGACCTGCCCCCGATGGTCGCCCGCAACGAGGACGACCGCGGCACGGCCTACACGGTCAGCGTCGACGCGGCGACCGGCGTGACCACCGGGATCAGCGCCTCCGACCGGGCCACGACCCTGCGCGTCCTCGCGTCGGCGTCGAGCGTGCGCGACGACCTGCACCGCCCCGGTCACGTCATCCCGCTGCGGGCACGCGACGGGGGAGTCCGCGAGCGCGACGGCCACACCGAGGCCTCGGTCGATCTGATGAAGGCGGCGGGGCTGCGCCCGGTGGCCGCCATCAGCGAGATCGTGGCCGACGACGGCGAGATGATGCGCCTCCCCGGCCTGCTCGAGCTCGGAACCCGCGAGGGCGTCCCCGTCATCACCATCGCCGAGCTGATCCGGTGGCTCGGCGACCGCGACCTCTCGGCTCCCGACTCGACCGACACCACCGACATCACCGGCACCACCGACACTCTCACCGAAGGAGACCGCGCATGAGCGGCGAAGGCTCACCCACCGAACTCGAGGTCGACGGGACGGGCGTGCGCGTCACGATCGTCGCCGGCACCTGGCACCAGACGATCAGCGACGGCCTGCTGGCCGGGGCGCTCGCCGCGGCCGAGCGACTGGGCGCCACGGCCACCGTGCTGCGAGTGCCGGGCAGCTTCGAGCTGCCGGTCGTCGCGAAGGCGGCCCTCGAGTCCGGGGCCGACGCGGTCGTGGCGCTCGGCGTCATCATCCGCGGGGGCACGCCGCACTTCGAGTACGTGTCGGACGCCGCGACCTCCGGGCTCCTGCGGGTCAGCCTGGACACGGGCAAGCCCGTCGGCTTCGGGGTGCTCACTCTCGACGACGAGCAGCAGGGGCTCGATCGCGCCGGTCTGCCCGGCTCGAAGGAGGACAAGGGCGCCGAGGCCACCCACGCCGCCATCGCCACCGCCGTGCAGCTGCGAGCCCTGGCCTCGCCCCGGCCCTGACGGCCGAGGGCTGGGCCCCGGGCCCTGACCCCCGAGGGTCAGGCCCCGAGGGTCAGACCCACGAGGGCCACGCCCTCGTGGACTAGGCGAGCACCTCGTCGAAGAAGGCGCGCATCTGCGCCCACGAGCGTCGATCGGCCACGGCCTGGTACTGCGCCCCGTGCTCGGGCGAGTCGACCTCGGGCACGGCGAACGCGTGCATGGCGCCGCTGTAGGTCACGATCTGCCAGTCGGGTGCGCCCGCGTTCCGCAGCTCGTCCTCGAACGCGACGACGGCCTCGTCGGGGACGACCGGGTCGGCCGAGCCCGTCATCACGAGGATCGGCGCGTTGACCGCACCGGGCAGCGCGGGTGCACCGGTCGACAGGCCGCCGTGGAACGCCGCGACCCCGGCCACGGGCGCCCCGGCCCGGGCGAGTTCGAGCGCCGCCGATCCGCCGAAGCAGTAGCCCATCACGGCGATGCGCTCGGGGTCCACACCGGGCTCTGCGCGCAGTCGTTCGAGGCTGGCGAGGAGGCGTGCGCGGAGGGCCGGCACGTCGCCGTACCAGCGGCCCGCCTCGGCGGCGGCGCCGTCGGGCCCGGGGCGGACGCCCTGGCCGTAGACGTCTCCGGCGAGGGCGACGTAGCCGAGCCGCGCGAGCATCTGCGCGCGCACCTTGACGTGGTCGACGACACCGAACCAGTCGTGCAGCACGAGCACTGCGGGGCGCAGCTCCGACTCCGAGGAGGCGCGGGGCGGCGTCGCGAGGAACCCTTCGAGATCGGTCGCTCCGTCCCGGTACACGACGTCGCCCGATTCGACGCCTCCCGGGTCGGGCACCGTCGCAAGCAGTCGTTCGAGATCAGGGGAGAGGGGGGTCAGGGGTGCTTCGCTGTCGGTCACGCCGTCACGGTACTCCGGCCCGCTCGACCGTCGCCGCGCCTCCTCGGCACACAGCCGGCTGAACCCCGACGCGCCCGCCCGGTTCCTCCTCGGCACGGCAGCGGCAGCGGCTCGCAGGGGCCGCGCGTCGCGTCAGCCGACGAGCCGGGTGACCGCCTGCCGCACGACCTCGCAGCGGCGTTCGTGCGGCCCGGTGTGCAGATTCGACGCGTCGGGGGTGACGAACCAGGCGAGCACGAGGCCGAAGACCATCGTCAGCAGCTCGTCGGCATCCCACTCGGAGGGGATCGCGCCGGCCTGCTGAGCCTCACGCACCGCCCGTCGACGGTCTTCGAGCTGATCGTGGTCGACGACGCCAGGGCTGGGCAGCGACACCCCCTCGATCTGCCCCCAGAGCAGCAGGCGGGCGTCGTCGGGGTGGGTGGCGAGGTGGTCGTAGAGGCGGGAGGCCCAGCGGGGCAGATCGTGGGCGTCGAAGGGGATGGCGGCGAGCCAGCGATCGATGCTCTCGCCGAGTGTCGCGTCGAACAGCTCGCGCTTGGTGGCGAAGTGCGCGTAGAGCCGTTCTTTGCTCGCCTCGGCCTCGCGGGCGATGGTGTCTATGCGGGCCCCGGCGAGACCTCGGGCGGCGAACTCCGACCGCGCGGCCTCGAGCAGGCGCTCTCGCGGAGGTGTGGGGCGACGGGGCATCCCCAGATCATATGGCCGTCGGCGGTGCCCTGTGCACGACCCGGAGCGGCCGAGGAGGCGCGGTGTCAGCGGCCGCCGCCGGTCGCGTCGGCCGAGCGGGCCATCGGCACGTGCGGGATCTCGTCTTCGATGAACTCGGCGCCGTCGAGCACGAACCCGAACCGCGCGTACCAGTCGGCGAGGTGCGCCTGGGCGTCGAGCCGCACGAGTCGCCCCGCGCACCGGTCGAGCGCCAGGCCCATCAGCTGGGCGGCCAGCCCGCGACCTCGCGCCGTCGCAGCGGTGGCGACCCGCCCGATGCGACGGTCGTCGCCGTCGTGCAGCAGGCGCAGGGTGGCCGCCACCCGGCCGTCGACCTCGGCCCAGAGCATCGTGGCGTCGGGCTCGAGGTCGCGCCCGTCGAGCTCGGGGTAGGCGCACCGCTGTTCGACGACGAAGACGTCGACGCGCAGCTTCAGCAGCTCGTAGAGGGTGACGGGCGGCATGTCGGCGAGGGGCGCGGTGTGGAGGGTGACGTTCACGGGATCAGGGTATCGGCGGCCCCCGACACCGCGAGCGCGACGTCCTCTTCTCCCGGTGACACGCCTCCTGTACCCCCGCCTCGTACCCCGATCCCCTGGGCGCGTGTGTCGTTCCGGCGGCGGATGGTGCCAGCGGGTGAAGCTGACGGGGGTAGACGGGTGATTCTCCCCCCTGGGCCTCACGTCCCGGCCCGTGGCGTGATGGTGTTGTACGTCGTCCGGACCGACCCACCCGGCCCGACCGATCAGACCCGACCCGACCCGACCCATCCGACTCCGACCGACCGACCCCCGCGCGAACGCGATCGCGCCCCGTGGAAGACGCATGTCCCCCGACCACTCCGACCCCCTCACCCCGTCCGACCCGGTGGCGCCGTCCGACCCGGCCGCCCCCGCCGTCGACCCGACCGATCCGATCGATGTCCTCGACGCGGGCGATCTGGCGAGATCCGCTGGTGAGCCGCGCACGAGGGTGGTGGTCTTCGGCGACGTGCTCGACGACGTCATCGTCACCGCCGCGACGCCGGCGGCGAAGGGCACGGACACGGAGGCGCTGATCCGGCACCGGGCGGGTGGCGCCGCGGCGAACACGGCGGCGTGGCTCGGTTCGCTCGGCGGCGAGGTCGACTTCGTCGGGAGGGTCGGGGTCTCCGACCGGCACCGGCACGCGCAGCTGCTGGCGGACGCCGGCGTGCTGCCCCGGCTGAGCTACGACGCCCACGACCCGACCGGCACGGTCGTCATCACCGTGGAGGGCGAGGTGTCGTCCATGTTCACCGATCGGGGGGCGAGCGCCGCACTCGATCCCGACGACGTCCCCGACGAACTGCTCGAGTCCGCGGCCGTGCTGCACGTCACCGGCTACTCGGTGGTGCACTCGCGCACTCCCGTGCCGCTCCGCCGCCTCATGACCAGAGCGCGCGAGGCGGGCGTGGCGGTCTCCGTCGACCCGGGCAGCAGCGGTTTCATCGGCCGGTTCGGCGTCGCGGCGTTCCTCGACGCCATCGAAGGAGCCGACCTGTTCTTCGCGAGCCCGGCCGAGGGTCGGCTGCTGACCGGTCTCGACGACGAGCACGGGATCGCCACGGCCCTCGCCGAGCGCTTCGGCGTGGTCTGCCTCGTGCAGGACGACGGAGGCGCGGTGCTGGCCCGACACGGACGCTCGGTCGTCGACGTGCCCTCGGTGACGACCCGCGTGGTCGACCCCGTGGGAGTGGGCGACGCGTTCGCCGCCGGGTTCATCGACTCGTGGCGGACGACTCGCAAGCCGGGCGTCGCAGCCCGTCGGGGCGCCCGCGCCGCGGCCCGGGCCTTCGCCGTCGCCGGAGGCCGCCCGCCCGCCTGACGCCGACGGCGTCGGTGCGCGGCCCCCCCCGGGCGTCGGTGCGCGGCTCGGCCCCGGCGTCGGTGCGCGGCCCCGCCCGGCCTCAGTGCGCCGTCTCGGCCCGGACGGTGAGGGTCTGCACCCGGGGCGGGGCCTCGGGCGTGAGACGGATCTCGAAGCGCAGCAGACCCCGTGACCCGGCCCGTCGCCAGACCAGGTGCGAGGGCGCCTTCGACTCGTCGTCGGGAAGGGGCTCCGCCGAGGTCGGCGCGAGGCCGCCGACCGACTCGACGGCCTCGCCCCAGGTGCGTCGGCGTCGATCGAGGGGTATGTCGAGCTCGATGTTCTCGGCGAGCCAGTCGCCCGGTTCGCCGCCGCCGAGCACCAGCTCCTCGACCGCGTCGCGGGCGGCGAGGGTCTCGGGCCACGGCCGCACGCGGTTGCCGACCCCGGTGCCCTGCGCGGCCGTCTCGGCGAGCAGGCCGTCGAGCGCGAGCGTGATCGGCACCGACACCTGGGCGTAGGTCGCGTTCTCGAATCCGACGGCGCCGACGCCGGTGGCGGGGTGCCAGCGCATGTGCGCGGAGAAGCCGGGGTAGCCGCCGGAGTGCGAGACGATCGTGCCGTGGTCGGGGTGCTGCTCGACGAAGAGGCCGAGGCCGTAGCCGCCCGGGTGCGCGCCCAGCCCCGGGACGAAGCGCTGCAGCTGCTGCATCTCGCGTCGGGAGGCGCGCGACAGGATGCCGTCGAGGTCGCCCTCGCCGTCGGGATCGAACGCCGAGCCGAGCCAGCGGGCCCAACGAGCGAGATCGTCGGTGGTGCTGAACAGACCGCCGATCGGCGAGAAGGCGCCGGGACCCGAGAACGGCAGGGGCTCCCAGTCGTCGCCGACGCGTCGGTGTCCGATCGCCAGACCGCCGGCGGCGGGCACGTCGGTCGTGAAGCCGGTGGAGTCGAGACCGAGCGGCGCCAGGACGTCGTGTTCGACGACCTCGCGGTACGGGCGACCCGAGGCCTCGGCGACGACGCGGCCCAGCAGGGCGTATCCGAGGTTCGAGTAGGCGAACGCGGTGCCGGGGACGCTGTCGAAGCTCAGCCCGCGACGCAGCAGCGCGTCGAGGCCCTCGTCGGTCAGCGACTCCTGTCGGTCGCCCCACGGGTCGTCGGTCGGGAACCCGGCCGACATCGTCGCGAGCATCCTCAGCGTGGGCACGGGCGAGTCGGCGGTCGGCAGGGCGACGTCGGCGAAGGCCGGCACCCAGTCGGTCACGGGTGCGTCGAGGTCGAGGGCCCCGGTGTCGCGGAGCGCCAGCAGCACCGTCGCCGTGAAGCTCTTCGTGCACGAGGCGATGCGGTACGCGGTGTCCGGCCCGGGCGCGGCACCGTCTGCGCCATCACCGCCGAGCGTCCCGGAGGCGCCCCGGTGGGTCACCCCGTGCCGGTCGAAGGTCGCCCAGACCGCGCTCGGCGCCTTCCGCTCCGCCCGCCGGGCGGCGAACACCGCATCGATCCCGGAGGTGCGGGTCGGCTCGGTCACGACTGCTCACCCTCGGACGACGTGCGACGCATCGTCTCGTACGCGTCCAGAGCGGCACGTCGTGAGGCCTTGAGATCGACGAGCGGCTCGGGGTAGTCGTCGTCGTCGATCTCGGGCACCCACTGCCGGATGTAGTCGCGGTGCTTGTCGAACTTCGTCGCCTGCAGCTCGGGGTTGAACACCCGGAAGTACGGTGCCGCATCGGCGCCCGAACCGGCGGTCCACTGCCAGTTGGCGGGGTTGTTGGCCTCGTCCGCGTCGACGAGAGTGTCCCAGAACCAGGCCTCGCCGACGCGCCAGTCGACGAGCATGTTCTTGATCAGGAAGCTCGCGGTGACCATGCGCACCCGGTTGTGCATCCAGCCGGTCGTCCAGAGCTGGCGCATGCCGGCGTCGACCAGGGGGATGCCCGTGCGGCCCTGACGCCAGGAGTCGATCTCGCTCTCGGGCACGTCGGCCCACGGGAAGCGCTCGAACTCGGGTCGGTAGCTGACCGTCGCCAGATCGGGCGAGGTGAACAGGATCGTGTGGTTGAACTCGCGCCAGACGACCTCGCGGAGGAACGACTGGGCACGCTCGCGCGATGCGTCGGGCAGCGCCCCGCGCATCCGGTGCCAGATCTGGAACGGGCTGATCTCGCCGAACCGGAGGCGCGGCGACAGTCGACTCGTCGCCTCCTGCGCCGGGAAGTCGCGGTCCCCGTAGTCGGCCAGCGCGCCGGTCGCGAACGCCTCGAGCGTGTCGTGGGCTGCGGCCTCGCCAGGGGTCCAGGTGTCTCGGAGACCCGCGGCCCAGTCGGGTCGGGTCGGGAGGAGGCCCCAGTCGTCGAGCCGATCGCTCGCGACGTCGGCGGGCGAGGTCAGGGCGTCGGGCTCGTCGAGGGGGTGACGCGGCTCGGGTCGGTCGAGGCAGGCGCGGTAGAACGGCGTGAAGACCTTGAAGGGCTGCCCCTGCCCGGTCTGGATCGTCCAGGGCTCGAAGAGGAGGTTGGCCTGGAAGCTGTCGGCGACGAGACCGCGGTCGCGCAGCGAGGTCTTCAGCCCGGCGTCGGCGTCGCGCGCAGCCTTGCCGTAGCGGCGGTTCCAGTAGACGGCCCCGGCCGACACGTCGTCCACCAGGCGCGGGATCTCGATCGCCGCGGCGCCCCGACGGAGGGTCAGACTCGAGCCCTTGGCCCGCAGATCCGCGTCGAGGGCGGTGAGGCTGTGGTGCAGCCACCATCGTGAGGCGCCGCCGAGGGGTCGGATGCCCTCGGTGTCGTCGTCGAGCAGGTAGAGCACCACCACGGGCTCGCCCCGGTCGACGGCGGCGTTCAGCGCCGGGTTGTCGGCGAGGCGGAGGTCGTCGCGCAGCCAGACGATCGAAGGGGTGCTCATGCGGGGTGCTCCTGATCGGCGCGGGTGGCCGAGCCGTCGCCGAGTCGGAGCCTCGTGCACAGGTCGGTGAGGGTGACGAGCTCGTCGTGGTCGAGGCTGCCGCCGACGCGGCGACGGATGGTCGCGGCGTGGCTGATCGCCGTGCGCCGGTAGAGCTCGTAGCCGGAGTCGGTGAGGGCGACGATGATGCCGCGAGCGTCGCCCGGGTCGCTGAGCTTCTCGACGATGCCCCGGGCGGTGAGCCGGTCGACCAGTCGACTGATGCTCGGCTGGGTGAGCAGGAGGTGCCGGGTCAGATCGCGGATGCGGGCGCGCCGCTCGGGCTGACTCGACAGGTTGAACAGCACGTCGTACTCGTTGAACGAGATCTCCTGCGTCGGGAAGCAGTCGGTGAGTTCGCGCATCACGCTCACCTGCGCCCGGAAGAGCGCCTCCCAGGCGCCGACGGCCACGGATGTCTCGCTCATCTCTACCTCGCGTTCGTTTCCGTCGAGTCTACGAAAGCGCGGGGGTGTCCGTCCGCCACCGACGGTGCACGACAGAGGGCCGGTCGCCCAGTGGCGACCGGCCCTCATCCCTTGCACCGAGAGTGTCCTGCGATCTCATTCCACCTCGGCCGCCACAGCAAACGGCCTCGGTTCGATCAACCTATAACGAATCGGTAACGGCGGTCTAGCCCTGAAGCCAAGGATCAGCTGGGAACACGACCCGTCGCCGGTCGACCGGGCACGAGGCGCCGCCGGGTCGACTCAGAAGACGTCGGGCGACGGTGTCGAGGCGTGGCGGATCGACACGTCGGCGTGGCGGTCGAAGCGGTAGCCGGCCCCGCGGACGGTGCGGACGATGTCCTCGAAGGCGCCGAGCTTCGAGCGGAGGCGGCGGACGTGCACGTCGATGGTGCGCTCGTTCGGCACCTCGTCGTCGCCGTCGGCCCAGAGGCTCGAGATCAGCTCGGCGCGCTCGATGGTGCGGCCCTCGCGCAGCACGAGGTACTGCAGCAGCTCGAACTCCTTGTAGGTCAGCGGTGCGACGTCGCCGTCGAGCAGCAGGCGCTTGCGCGAGATGTCGACGACCACGCCGCCGCGGGCACCGGGCTCGTCGTCCTCCTCGACCTCCTGACGACGTGCGGCGAGCGCCGACGGGTCGTGCAGCGCCAGGCGCACGACGTCGACGTCGCGTCCGCCCGATCCGGTCGGTGCGAGGGCGACCGCGGCGTGGGTCTCGGCCGAGGGGGCGATCGAGGCCACGAGCGCCTTCAGCTGCGAGACGATGTCGCCGAGGTCGGTGCCGTCCGCGGCGGCCTTCAGCTCGTCGATGCCGACGTAGAGCACGAAGCCGCGTGCCTCCTGGCCCTCGGGCAGTGCCCGTGCTCGCCGCGCAGCGGGAGGTGCGACGGCCGCCGGGGCCGTCGCCTCGACGGAGTCGTCCACCGGCGGGACGGCGTTCAGGTGCCGGGCGGGGGCGATGGTGCGGGCGGAGGGGGCGGCGACGGGGCGGTCGAGGGTGAGGGACATGGGTACGCGGATCCTTGCGTGCGGGTGAGCGGTACCTCGGCGACGGTGACGCCATCGTTCGTCGCGGGTATCGCTCGGTTCGTGTCGGTGTCCGCTGCCGGTCAGGCGGTCGGCGGACGGTCGATGTCGTGACATCGGGGGGATGCGCGTCGGAGTGGTGACGCGGATGCATCCGGGAGTCGACGGCTCAGCAGCGGGGTGGGGCTGCGAGCTCAGCGTGCTGCGGAGGCAGCGACGGCGACTCGGCGAGGTGTGGCCGGATCAGGCACACATTCGACACAGGACGGCGTGCATCGGCATCATCATGCCGGTGCTCCCGGGGGCCTCAACGGAGGTCGGGATGAACACGCTGTCAGTCATGGGTTGATTGTGTTACAGCGTGCGTCGCGCTGTCAAGCACCATGCGGCGGGCGGCCTGGCGGGCCCGGGGGCCGCAGTCGGCGCGACGACGACGAACCGCGCCTCCCGAGGTCGGAGACGCGGTTCGGAAGCCCGCAGGAGGCGCGGGTCGGGAGGTCGGTTCAGGCCAGGCCGTAGAGGCGGTCGCCCGCGTCGCCCAGCCCGGGCACGATGTAGCCCTGCTCGTTCAGCCGCTCGTCGACGGCGCCGAGCACGACGTGCACGTCGCGGCCGGCCATGGCCTTCTCGACGGCGGCGAGGCCCTCGGGTGCGGCGAGGATGCAGACGGCCGTGACGTCGACGGCGCCGCGATCGAGCAGGTAGTCGATCGCCGCGATCAGCGAGCCGCCCGTGGCGAGCATCGGGTCGAGCACGAAGCACTGGCGGTTCGAGAGATCGTCGGGCAGGCGCTCGGCGTACGTGGTCGGCTCGAGCGTCTCCTCGTCGCGCACCATGCCGAGGAACCCCACCTCGGCCGTCGGCACCAGCTTGGTCATGCCCTCGAGCATGCCGAGACCGGCGCGGAGGATCGGCACGACGAGCGGCCGGGGCTGGCTGATCTCGAGACCGGTCGTCGGGCCGACGGGGGTGACGATGTCGACGGGCGAGGTGCGCACGTCGCGCGTGGCCTCGTACGCCAGCAGGGTGACGAGCTCTTCGGTCAGGGCCCGGAAGGTCGGTGCCGGCGTGCGCTTGTCGCGGAGCACGGTCAGCTTGTGGGTGATCAGGGGATGGTCCGCTACGTGCACTCGCATAGGCTCAACGGTAGCGGAGTCGACCGGCCCGCACCCGCCCGCCGAGAGGTCGCCGCCGCGTGATCGCGCATCCCCCCGAGTTCGACGTCTGGATGGGCCTGGCGCTCGCCGAGGCCGACGCCTGCCGCGTGTCGGACGACGTGCCCGTCGGTGCGGTCGTCGTCGACGCGTCGGGGGCCGTGATCGGCACCGGTCGCAACGAGCGCGAACTGCGCCAGGACCCGACGGCCCACGCCGAGGTGCTCGCCCTCCGCGACGCCGCACGCGCCACCGGCGACTGGCAGCTGACCGGCGTCACCCTCGTGGTCACGCTCGAGCCGTGCCCGATGTGCGCGGGGGCGATCCTCGCGGCGCGGGTGCCGCGCGTCGTCTTCGGCGCCTGGGACGACAAGGCGGGCGCGACCGGCAGCGTCTACGACATCGCGCGCGATCGTCGGCTGCCGCACCGCTCGGAGGTCGTCGCGGGCGTGCGCGAACCCGAGTGCCGGGCCCGCCTCGACGACTTCTTCGCCGCGCGCCGCTGAGTCCGTCTCGCCGGGGGAGCCGAGGAGGCGCGGTGTCAGTCGGCCGCGCGGATCACGATCGCGTCGGTGGGCGGGTCGACCCGACCGGGGCGCACCCACACGTCGGGCTCGATGTAGATCACCCGGGCGATCGGCACCGCGGCGCGGATGCGGGTCTCGACGGCGTTGATGGCGCTCGAGACGTCGGCGAGCACGGTGCGACCGGGCATCGACACCTTGACGCCGACCAGCAGCTCGTCGGGGCCGAGGTAGAGCGTCTTCATGTGGATGATCGACTCGACGTCGGACCCGTCGGTGATCGCGGCGCGGATCTTCGCGACGTCGTCGGCCGAGGCCCCCTCGCCGACCAGCAGGCTCTTGGTCTCGATGCCGAGGATGACCGCGACCGCGACCAGCAGCACGCCGATCGCGAGCGTGCCGATGGCGTCGAAGACGCCGTCGCCGGTGATCCAGGTGAGCACGACGCCGATCATGGCGAACGAGAGACCGAGGAGCGCCGCGGCGTCCTCGAGCAGCACGACGGGCAGCTCGGGCGCCTTCGCGCGGCGGACGAACGACACCCAGCTCTGCTGGCCCTTGCTCGGGCGCGACTCGCGCACGGCGGTGCGGAGCGAGAAGCCCTCGAGGGCCAACGAGACGGCGAGCACGAGCACGGGCAGCCACGGCACCTCGAGCGGGTGCGGTTCGCGCAGCTTCTCCACGCCCTCGTAGAGCGAGAAGACCCCGCCGACGCTGAACAGGATGATGGAGACGACGAAGGCGTAGACGTAGCGCTCCCGCCCGTAGCCGAAGGGGTGCTCGGCGTCGGCGGCCTTCTTGGCCTTGCGCCCGCCGAGCAGCAGGAGCACCTGGTTGCCCGAGTCGGCGAGCGAGTGCACGCCCTCGGCGAGCATCGACGACGAGCCCGAGAAGGCCCAGGCGATGAACTTCGTGACCGCGATGCCCAAGTTGGCGCCGAGCGCCGCGATGATCGCCTTGTTGCCGCCGGATGTGCTCATGTCGTGATCCCCTCGAGTCGCCAGGGTCGATCTTAGGATGGCCTGATGGTCACCATGCTCCCCACCACAGCGATTCTCGGCGCCGGCTCGATGGGAGGCGCGATCCTCTCCGGTCTGCTGCGACCCGGTGTCGTCGTCGACGGCGGCATCCGGGTCACCAACCGGTCGGAGGCGAAGGCGGTCCCGCTGCGGCACGGCACCGTCACCTCGCTCGCCACCGAGAGCGATCCGCGCGCGAACGCGTCGGCGGTCGTCGGGGCGAAGCTCGTGCTCATCGGTGTCAAGCCGCACATGGTGGTCGACCTCCTGTCCGAGATCGGTTCGGCGCTCGACCCCGGGGCGGTCGTCGTCAGCCTGGCGGCCGGCGTCACGACCGAGACGATGGAGGCGGCCCTGCCGCCGACCGTCTCGGTGCTGCGCTCGATGCCGAACACCCCCTCCGTCGTCGGGCTCGGGGTCACCGGGCTGAGCGCCGGTTCGCGGTCCACCGACGACGACCTCGCGCTGGCCCGGACGCTCTTCGAGGTCGTGGGCGAGGTGGTGGTGGTCGACGAAGACCGCATCGACGCGCTCAGCACGATCTCCGGGTCGGGGCCGGCCTACGTCTTCCTCCTGATCGAGAAGCTCCAGCAGGCGGCGATCGGGCTCGGCTTCACTCCGGCCCAGGCGGCCACGATGGCCCAGGGCACGTTCCGCGGGGCGAGCGAGCTGCTCGCCGCGAGCGACGTCGGGCCGGCCCCCGACGCGCCGGCCGAGCTGCGCCGCCGGGTGACCAGCCCGGGCGGCACGACCGAGCGGGCCGTGGCCGTGCTCGACGCGGGCGGGCTCGCCGACCTGTTCGACCGGGCGACGGCGGCGGCGCTCGAACGCAACCGCGAGATCGCGGCCGGTCGCTGACCCGGCCGACCCGCGCCTCCTCGGCTGCGGTCTCCGCGAGGTCGCAGCGACCGCGGCATCCGGGCCCTGCCGGGGTCAGCCCTCGAGCGCCGCGAACCTCTCGATGGCGGTGCTGTCGCCCGACACGATGATCAGGTCGTGGTTGCTGATGACGGTCTCGGGGGTCGCCTCGCTGAAGGCGCCGCCGGGGCTCTTGACGCCGACGATGGTGACGCCGTACTTCTTGCGGATGTTCGAGGCCGCGAGGGTCGAGCCGCGCACCGGCTTGGGCGGGTACATCTTGACGATCGCGAAGGCGTCGTCGAACTCGATGTAGTCGAGCATGCGACCCGAGACGAGGTGCGCGACGCGCTCGCCGGCCTCGCGCTCGGGGTAGATCACGTGGTTGGCGCCGATCCGGGCGAGGATCTTGCCGTGCGACTGGCTGATCGCCTTCGCCCAGATCTGCGGCACCTTGAGGTCGACGAGGTTCGCGGTGATGAGCACGCTCGCCTCGATCGACGAGCCGACGGCGACGACGGCGATGCTGAAGTCCTGGGCGCCGATCTGCTTCAGCGCGTCGATGCTGCGCGCGTCGGCCTGGACGGCGTGCGTCACCCGGTCGGCCCACTTCTGCACGAGACCGGCGCTGGTGTCGACGGCGAGCACGTCGCGGTCCTGCCGTTCGAGCTGACCCGCGGTCGCTGCACCGAAACGGCCCAGGCCGATGACGAGGACGGGGGCGTCGTGCTTGATCTTGTCAACCAACGATCGGTCGCTCCTCGGGTCGGGTGAACAGCTGGCGCCGTTGGCTGGCGGCCAGGGCGACGGAGAGTGTCACTGTACCAACGCGGCCCATCCACATCGTGACCGCGAGGATGTACTTGCACGAGTCGGGCAGGTCGGCGGTCAGACCGGTCGACAGGCCCGACGTCGCGAAGGCGGAGATCACCTCGAACAGCACGTGCTCGAGCGGCTCCTTCGTGATGTGCATGATCAGGATGCTCGCGACCGCGACGATCGTGGCGCCCCAGAGCACGACGCTGACCGACAGTCGCAGCACGTCGCTCGGGATGCGCCGCCCGAAGGCCTCCATCGAGCGGTTGCCCCGCGCCTCGGCGAACGCCGCCAGGAAGAGCACGGCGAGGGTCGTGACCTTGATGCCGCCGGCCGTCGAGGCCGAGCCGCCGCCGATGAACATCAGCATGTCGGTCACCAGCAGCGACGAGCCGTTCAGATCCGAGATGTCGATGGTCGAGAAGCCGCCCGATCTCGTCATCTGACTCAGGAAGAGCGACTGGAAGATCGTCGGGAACGCCGCGATGCCGCCGAACGTGTCGGGGTTGTCGAACTCGAGCACGATGAACAGCAGGGCGCCGGCGAACAGCAGGATGAAGCTGGTGACGAGCGTCAGCTTCACGTGCACCGACCAGCGGCGGGGGTGCCAGGGGTTGCGGGCCAGGGCGTAGATGACGGGGAACCCGATGCTGCCGAGGAAGACGCCGATCATGATCAGGGTCAGGAACCAGTAGTCGTGGGCGAACGGCGCGAGCCCCTCGGCGTTCGGTGAGAACCCCGTGTTCGTGAAGGCCATCGCCGAGTAGTAGAAGCTGTCGAGCACCGCCTCGCCGATCGGGATGCCGTCGATCACGAGACGCGGCAGCAGCAGCACCGCGATCACCGCCTGGATGACGGCCGAGCTCAGGGCGACCGTGGCGAGCAGCCCGCCGACCTCGCCGAGGCGCACGGCCTGCCCCTCGGGCACCGGGCCGGCGTGCACGCGCAGCGGATTGCTGTCGGAGGCGGCCATCAGCCGGGCGCGCAGCCCCAGCTTCCGAGACACCACCAGGCCCATGATCGAGGCGAGCGTCAGCACGCCGATGGCGCCGATCTGCACGCCGACGAAGATCACCACGTGGCCGAAGACCGACCAGTGCGTCGCCATGTCGACCGTCGCGAGACCGGTCACGCAGATGACGGAGACCGCCGTGAACAGCGAGTCGACGAGGGGTGTGGACCGCCCGTCGGCCGCCGCGACGGGCAGCGAGAAGATCGCCGTGAACAGCAGGATCAGACCCGTGAAGATCATGATCGCGAAGCGCGCGGGTGAGTGGCGACCGATGTCGTCGACGTAGTCGGTGATGCGGCGGACCGGCCCGCGGGACGCGACCCGGAGGGGTCCCTGCCGGATGGTGCGCGGGATGCGCCGGGAGGCGGGGGAGGGGCGCGTCACCCGTGCATGGTACTCCGGGCCGGTCGTCGTTACTGTGGCTGCATGCCTGACCTCTTCACCGTGATCGCCGACGGGACCCGCCGAGACCTGCTGGCCGTGCTGCTCGAGGCCCGCGTCTCGGGCGAGTCGGCCACCGGCGACGTGTCGGTCGGCGAGCTCGTCTCGCGCCTCGGCATCAGCCAGCCGACCGTGTCGAAGCATCTGCGGGTGCTCCGCGACGCCGGGCTCGTGCATGTGCGCGAGGGCGGACAGCATCGCTTCTACGGCATCGACACCGCACCGCTCGAGACCGTCGAAGACTGGCTCATCCCGTTCCTCGGCGTGGAGGTGGAGATCGACACGGCCGCGGGCGGGGCGTTCGCGGCGTGGGCGGGGGCCAGCGTGCCGGCCCCGTTCCGTCGGGCGGCCGAGAGCATCCCCGACGCGGGCGACGTGGGCAGCTCGCTCGGCCGTGCGGTCGCCGATGCGCAGCACCGCGCCTCCTCGGCCCTGCACGACGCGTCGAGCGCGCTCGACGAGCGCGTGATCGAGCCCGTCCGCAAGCGACTGGGTCGCGGCGGCGTCTGAGCGTTGCACGAGGTCACGTGCGCCCCTAGAGTGACCATCAGGCACACGAGTCACATGCGTGCGCCTGCACCCACTCGGGGAGTCCGGGTCGGACACGAGGGGGAGACATGGCGGACGACCTGTCGGACGTGAGGTTTCTCACCGTCGCCGAAGTGGCGGACATGATGCGCGTGTCGCGGATGACCGTCTATCGCATGGTGCATTCGGGAGAGCTGCCGGCCATCCGGTTCGGGCGCTCGTTCCGTGTGCCCGAGTCGGCGGTGGCGGCCGTGCTGCGCACGGGCATCGCCGACGTCGGCTGACTCGACTTCGACTTTCGGCAGTCGCCCTAGTAGACTGCCCCGAGGTATTTTTCCGCGGTTCTGATTCGGACCCGGTCGGTCCAATCCAGAAATCAGTGAGGTCTCTATGGGTTCTGTCATCAAGAAGCGTCGTAAGCGCATGGCGAAGAAGAAGCACCGCAAGCTGCTTCGCAAGACTCGTCACCAGCGACGCAACAAGAAGTAGTCGCAACATCGTCGATGCCCCCGCAGGCCCTGTGCCGGCGGGGGCATCGTCGTACCCGCCGGCGGGTCGTCGACGGGTTCCCCGCTTGCTAACGTGGCAGACGTGAGCGCACCGACCATCACCCTCCTGACCAAGCCCGGCTGTCACCTCTGCGACGAGGCCCGTACGGCGCTCGACGGTGTCCTCACCGAGACCGAGTTCGCCGGTGCGGGCCTCGGCTACGACGAGAAGAGCATCCTCGACGACGTCGCGCTCGAGGCCGAGTACGCGGAAGAGATCCCCGTCGTGCTGATCGACGAGCGGGTCCACACCATCTGGCGCATCGAGCCCGAGCGACTCCGCGCGGCCCTGCGCCGGTCCACCGCCGGCTGAGTCGGCCCACCGACGAGAAAGGACGACCCTCCGCCGAACGTGGCGGAGGGTCGTCCCTTCGATGCTCTCGGGCGTCGTGCCCGGGGCCCGCGCCTACGGGGTCAGGCGGCTGGGGCCACGGAAGAGGTAGGTGACCTCGCGGAGGTTCGGCTGGCGCAGCATCAGCATCAGCACGCGGGCCAGGCCCATGCCGAATCCGCCGTGCGACGGGGCGCCGTAGCGGAAGAAGTCGAGGTAGCCGCCGAGCTCCTCCGGCTTCATGCCCTTCTCGCGGATCTGGGCCTCGAGCACGTCGACGCGGTGCTCGCGCTGGGCGCCGGTCGTTATCTCGGTGCCGTTGTAGATGAGGTCGTAGCTCTTCGTGAGCTGCGGGTCGTCGTCGTGACGCATGTGGTAGAACGGCCGGATCGACGCGTCGTAGTCCGTGAGGAACACGAAGTCGTGGTCGAACGTCTCCTTGACGTAGGCGGCGATCTGACGCTCGCCCTCGGGGTCCATGTCGGCGTCGGCACGGGGCACGACGTAGCCGCGGTCGGCGACGATGCGCTTGGCCTCGGCGAGGGGGATCCGCGGGAACGGCGTGGTCGGCACGGTCAGGTCGACGTCGAAGAGCTCCTTGATCTCAGAGCCGTGCTTGTCGACGACCGCGGTGAAGGCGGCGACGAGCAGCTCCTCCTGCATCGTCATGACGTCCTCGTGGCTGTCGACGTAGCTGATCTCGGCGTCGACGCTCGTGTACTCCGTCGCGTGACGCGAGGTGAACGACGGGTCGGCACGGAAGACGGGTGCGATCTCGAAGATCTTGCCGAAGCCGGCGCTCTGCGCCATCTGCTTGAAGAACTGGGGGCTCTGCGCCAGGAACGCGCTGCCCTCGAAGTACTCGACCTTGAACAGCTCGGCGTTCGACTCGCTCGCCGAGGCCATGATCTTCGGGGTGTGGATCTCGATGTAGCCGCGCTCGACCCAGTAGGTGCGCATGGCGTGCTCGAAGGTCGTCTGCACGCGGAAGATGAGGGCATTGCGGGGGACGCGGAGGTCGAGGAACCTCCAGTCCATGCGCTTGTCGATGCCGCTGTCGGGGGCGATCGGCGTCTCGGGGTCGGCGGCGCTGTCGACGACGAGGGTGGCGATCTTGACCTCGATGCCGCCGAGCTTGACGCGCTCGTCGTGCTTGAGCTCACCCGTCACCGTGACGAAGCTGCCCTGCGCCAGACCCGAGATGGCGTCGGCGATCTCATCGACCTCGCCGTTCGCGGCGAGCACGTCGGCGGCGGTGCGCGGGCGGACCAGCTGGACGGCGCCCGACTCGTCGCGGAGCACGACGAACTGCACCTTCTTCTGGTCGCGGACGGTATCGACCCAGCCCGCCACCGTCACGGTGCCGTCGGGGAGGGGCGAGAGGTCGCTGATGAGGGTGCGTTCGATCACGAGGCTCGACTTTACAGGGCGGTCGGATCTTTGCGGTTCCCGTGAGGGAGGTGTGCGCGGGGCCTCGACCTAGACTGGAGGGCATGCCCGCCCAGCACATCCACCTCGTCCGGCACGGTGAGGTGCACAACCCCGAGCACGTGCTCTACGGCCGTCTCGACGGCTTCGGCCTCAGTGATCTCGGGCACCGGATGGCCGCCTCCTCGGCCGACATGCTGCAGCAGCAGGGTGCGCCGGTCGTCGCCGTCACCGCGAGCCCCCTCCAGCGCACCCGCGAGTCGGCCGCGCCCTGGGCCGAGCGCTTCGGTCTCACGGTCGCCGTCGACGATCGCCTCGTCGAGCCGGCCAACAAGTACGAGGGTCGTCGCTCCGACTTCACGATCCGCAAGCAGCTCGCCGTCCCCGCCGAATGGCCGTGGATCGTCAACCCGCTGAAGCCGAGCTGGGGCGAGGCCTACGTCAGCATCGCGTCGCGCATGCTCGCGGCCGTCGAAGACGCCTGGGCCTCGGTCGACACCGGCGACGTCGTGCTCGTCAGCCACCAGCTACCGATCTGGATGGTGCACCGCAGCGTCACCGGCGCCCGTCTGTTCCACGACCCCCGGCGCCGTCGGTGCTCGTTGTCGAGCGTCACGACCCTCGAACGTCGCGGCGACGCCTTCGTCGAGGTGGGCTATCAGGATCCCGCGCGAGACTTGCTCGATTCCGCCGTCGATCTTGGAGCAGTGTGACCACCCGTAAGACCTCCACCACCCGTCGGGCGACCACGATCTCGCGGGTGCTCGCCGGCGCCGCCGTCGTGGCTCTCGCCCTGACGGGCTGCACCTCCCAGAACGACGACCTCGCGGCCGACTTCGGCGACGGCACCACCGAGAACTACATCTCGGGCAGCGGCACCGTGACCGAGATCGCCCCCGAAGACCGCGGCGACCCCGTCGAGTTCACCAGCGAGACCGACACGGGCGAGACGCTGTCCCGATCCGACTACGACGGCGACGTCGTCGTCCTCAACTTCTGGTACGCGGGCTGCCCGCCCTGCCGCGCCGAGGCCCCCGACCTCGAGCAGGTCAACGACGACTACGCCGACCAGGGCGTGCAGTTCATCGGCGTGAACGTCCGAGACCAGGCGGCGACCTCGCAGGCCTTCGCCCGCACCTTCGACGTGGGCTACCCGTCGGTCGTCGACACGAACGACGGGGCCGTGCAGCTGGCCCTCGCCGGCACGATCGCACCGAACTCCGTGCCGACCACGATCGTCCTCGACCAGCAGGGCCGGATCGCCGCGCGCATCCTCGGGGGTCTCGACGGTCCGAGCATCCTCGACACCCTGGTGTCCGACACCCTCGCCGAGCAGTCCTAGGTGTACCAGGGCAATCCCTTCTTCGAGGCGGTGGTGAGCGGGCAGCTCGCCGTCGCGCTCCCGGTCGCCCTCCTGGCCGGTCTCATCTCGTTCCTCTCGCCGTGCGTGCTGCCGCTCGTGCCGGGCTACCTCGGCTACGTCGGCGGGCTGACGGGTCGATCGGTCCCCGCGGCCCGTGGCGACGCGGCGCCGACGCCCGACGCCGTGACCGCAGCCGCCCGCCGCGATCGCCGTCGCGTCGTGCTCGGGGTGCTCCTGTTCGTCGCCGGCTTCACGGTCGTCTTCGTCGGGGCCAACCTCGCGTTCGCGGCCGCCGGCTTCTGGCTGATCCAGTGGCGCGACCTCATCGTGCGGCTGATGGGCCTGGTGGTGATCGTGCTGGGTCTCGTCTTCATCGGGCAGTTCGGCTTCTTCCAGCGCACGCTGAAGCTGCCGGTCACGCCCGCCACGGGTCTTGCCGGGGCCCCGCTGCTCGGCATCGTCTTCGGCATCGGCTGGACACCCTGCATCGGTCCGACCCTGGCCGCCATCACGGCCATGTCGCTCGACTCCGCGTCGCTCGGGCAGTCCGTGCTGCTCGGCCTCTTCTACTGCATCGGACTCGGCGTGCCGTTCCTGCTCGTCGCCCTCGGCTTCGGCTGGGCGTCGCGGTCGATCTCGTTCGTCAAGCGGCACATGCGCGCCGTCAACATCGTCGGAGGTTCCATCCTGATCGTCATCGGCCTGCTCATGGTGTCGGGCCTCTGGTCCGATCTGATGTCCCGTCTCGGGTCGGTGATCGCGAGCTATGGCACGATCGTCTGACCGCGAGCCGCTGACGCCGGCCGACGAGACCGACGCCTCCGCCGATCCGCTGCGGCCGAGCGACCACGTCGATTCGGTCCGGGCTCCGTCCGAGGGCAGGGGCGGCGACGGGGTGACGCAGCCGCGACTCGGCCCGATCGGCTACCTCCGCTTCTTCTGGCGGCAGCTGACCAGCATGAAGACGGCGCTGTTCCTCCTCATGCTGCTGGCGGTCGCCGCGATCCCCGGTTCGCTCGTGCCCCAGCGCACCTCCGACCCGAACGGGGTCGTCCAGTACCGCACCGACAACCCCGATCTGTTCCCGATCCTCGACAAGCTCGGCGTCTTCGACACCTACTCGTCGCCGTGGTTCTCGGCGGTCTACCTGCTGCTGTTCATCTCGCTGATCGGCTGCATCATCCCGCGGACGAAGCACCACTTCGAAGCCCTCCGCGCCCGTCCGCCCAAGACCCCGGCCCGGCTGTCGCGTCTCGCCGGCTACCGGACGGTCACGATCGATCAGAGCGGAGGAGGCGCGGGTCGGCCCTCCGTCACCCCCGCCGCCGCCGTCGAGGCGGCCCGTGCGCAGCTGAAGCGCGCCGGCTACCGCACCGAGGTCTTCGCCGACTCGGTCAGCGCCGAGCGCGGCTATCTGCGCGAGACCGGCAACCTGGTCTTCCACGCGGCGCTGGTCGGCGTGCTGCTGACCGTCGGCGTCGGGGGAGGATTCGGCTACGCCGGTCAGCGCGTCGTCGTCGAGGGTCAGACCTTCACGAACGTGCTCGGTTCGTACGACTCGTTCAATCCGGGTCGGTGGTTCGACGACTCGCAGCTCGACCCGTTCAGCATCACCCTCGACCGGTTCACGACCGACTACGAGGAGCAGAACCGCGACGCCCTCGGGCAGGCCCTCGACTACACCGCCGACGTCACGACCCGCACGCAAGACGGTGACGACGACGAGAAGCGTCAGATCAAGGTCAACAGCCCGCTCGCCATCGGCGGCTCGAACGTGTACCTGCTCGGAAACGGCTACGCGGTCGACGTGACGGTGCGCGACGGCGACGGCGACGTCGCCTTCCGCGACACCATCCCGTTCCTGCCGCAGAACACGAACCTCATGTCGCAGGGCGTCATCAAGGTGCCCGACTCGTCGCCTGAACAGCTCGGCATGATCGGCTTCTTCTACCCGTCGGCGGTCGACACCGAGTCGGGCATGCTGGCCTCGAACTACCCCGACACGCTCAACCCGGTGCTCAGCCTCAACGTGTACACGGGCGACCTCGGACTCGACGACGGCGTGCCGCGATCGGTCTACGCCCTCGATACCGTGGGGCTGACCGAGGTGGCGGGTGCCGACGCCGACACGAGCGCCATCCGCGTCACCCCCGGCGAGACCGCCGATCTGCCGAACGGTCTGGGCACCGTGACCTTCGACGGCGTCAAGCGCTTCGCGTCGTTCGACGTGCATCACGACCCGTCGCAGCTGTGGGTGCTGCTCTTCGCCGGCCTCAGCTTCGCGGGTCTGCTCACGGCGCTGTTCGTGCCCCGACGCCGGGTCTGGGTCAAGGCCCGAGACACCGGGTCCGGTCTCGTGCTCGAGTACGCCGGTCTCGCGCGCGGCGAGGATCCGACCCTCGAGAGGGCCGTGGGCGACATCACCCGAACGCATCTGACCGGGCTGGGCGTGCCCGCCGAGGCGGCGAAGGCGGTGGCCTCGGGCGAGACAACCGCTTCGACGTCGAGAGACGACGAGTCGTCGCCCGCACCCGACGGACGTAAGCTCTCCTCGTGACCGCCGACCTCGCCTACTACTCGCTCGTCGCCGTCTACTCGGCGATGGCCATCTACACGATCTCGTTCGTGGCCTACGCGCTCGACCTGGCGAAGCGCTCCGGCGACGCCCAGCTCGCGGCGAAAGAGGCGTCGAGTCTCGACGGCGGTCGCGCGCCGGTGGCCTCGGCCTCGACCGCACGCGGTTCGTCGACCGTGGTGCTCGACCGCCCGGCCACGACCATCGGCGGTGACACGACCGACTCGTCGGGTCGTCGCCGCCCGTCGCGCTTCGAACGCGTCGCCACGTCGCTGATGGTCCTCGGCCTCGTCGTCCACGTCGCCTCGGTGATCATGCGAGGCGTCGCCGCCGAGCGGGTGCCGTGGGCGAACATGTTCGAGTTCTCGCTGACCGGCACGGCGATCATCGTGGGCGTCTATCTGCTGGTCAAGCAGTTCGTCGACATCTCGTTCCTCGGCGCGTACGTGATGGGTCTGAACCTGATCCTGCTCGCCATCGGCACGGTCAACTACTACGTCGCCGTCGTGCCGCTGCAGCCCGCACTGCAGTCCGCCTGGCTCGTCATCCACGTGCTCGTCGCGATCCTCGGCACCGGGTTCTTCGCCATCGCGGCCGGCCTGTCGATCGCCCAGCTGATCCAGACGCGTCGCGAGCAGGCGAAGCTCGCCGGTCTCGGCTTCATGCAGACGCTGCCCGGCGCCGATCGTCTCGAAGACCTCGCGTACCGCGTGGCGCTCGTCGGCTTCGTCCTCTGGACCTTCACCCTCATCGCCGGCGCCGTCTGGGCCGAGCGCGCGTGGGGCCGGTACTGGGGCTGGGACACCAAAGAGGTCTGGACCTTCATCATCTGGGTGCTCTACGCCGGTTACATCCATGCGCGGGCGACGCGCGGCTGGCGCGGTTCGCGGTCGTCGTGGCTGTCGATCATCGGCTTCGCGGCCGTCATGTTCAACTTCTCCGTGGTCAACGTCTTCTTCAAGGGTCTGCACGCCTACTCCGGCCTCTGACCCGCGCCGCGTCTGATCCGCGCCGCCGCCGACCAGCGCTGCGTGCGTCGATCGGGGTCGGGCGGGTTCCCGTCATCCCTGGCGGGTCAGCGCTGACCCGCCCCAAGTGACGGGAACCCGCCGCAGTACGTTTCTGCCACTGCCACTGCCACTGCCACTGCCACTGCCACTGCCGCTGCCGCTGCCACTGCCACTGCCGCAGTGTGCCGCCGCCCTCAGCCGGCGAGCACGGCGTAGGAGGCGCGGAGCCGCTCCAGCCAGAACTCCCGTCGGTCGTCGCTCGCCGCGTGCCGCCGCAGCAGGTCGACGTCGACGTCGACGCGGCGCACCTCGATCGCTCCGTCCACCGGCAGCAGCGGCGCTCGCGTCACGTCGGCCGCCAGCAGTGCGGCCGTTCCCAGTCCGCAGTCGTGCCGCAGCTCGGGCATCGCGGCGGCGAGGTGGGCGCCCATGCTCAGCCCCACCGAGGTGTCCAGGGCGCTCGACACGACGACCGGCAGCCCGGCGGCGGCGACGATGTCGAGCGCGGCCGTGATCCCGCCGAGGGGCTGCGCCTTGATCACGAGCAGGTCGGCGGCCCCGGCCCGGGCGACGGCGAGCGGGTCGGCGGCCTTGCGCACGCTCTCGTCGGCGGCGACGGGCACGCCGAGCCCGGCGGTGCGACGCCGCAGCTCCGCGAGCTCGGGCACCGTGGCGCACGGCTGTTCGACGTACTCCAGGGCGTACGGGGCCAGGGCGACCAGCGCCTCCTCGGCCTGCGCGACCGTCCATGCTCCGTTCGCGTCGATGCGCACGCGACCGGTGTCGCCGATGTACTCGCGGGCGGCGGCGACGCGGGCGACGTCGTCGCGCAGCGTCTCGCCGGGGTCGGCGACCTTCACCTTGACGGTGCGGCAGCCGGGGTAGCGGTCGAGCACCGTCCGCACCTCGCCGGGAGCGACGGTCGGCAGCGTCGCGTTGACGGCCACCGAGGAGGCGCGGGTCGTGTGCTCGACGCCCCACCCGAAGTCGATGGTCGCCGCCAGCCAGGCGCTCGCCTCGGCGGGGCCGTATTCGACGAACGGGCTGAACTCGGTCCAGCCGTTCGGGCCCTCGACGACGAGGGCCTCGCGGGCGTCCAGGCCCCGGAACCTCGTGCGGAGCGGCAACCGAACGACGTGCGCGTCGTCGAGCAGATCGGCGAGCGGGGGGAGGCGCGGCGCGGCGCGCGGGGCGGGGCTGCTGTTCGACACGGGGCCAGTCTCGCACCGCGGGCTCGACCCGGGCGGCCCCTGGCGCACCCTGGGGTTGGGTAGCATCGTGGGCCATGGCCGCAGCAGAGAACGACCCGAACGACCCGACCACCCGCCCGGCCGCACCGGAGGGCCTCGACATCCTGGCCGACGACGCCTCGGGCGTCGAGGTCGGCGATCGCCCCGCGGCATCTCGGCGTCTCGGCCTCGTGACGTTCGTGCTGGCGCTCGCTCTGCTGGCCCTCGACGGGATCGCGGTGGCGCTCCTGGCCGGAGACCTGGTCACCCCGGCCGCGACGATCGCGCTCGTCACGATGCTGGCCTCGATCGTCGTCGGGGTCGTCGCGCTCGTCGCGGTCGTCCTCCGCCGCGGTCGCTGGTTCGCCGTGGCGGCGGTTCTTCTCAGCGTGCTGGCGAACCCGTTCGTGCTCGTCTTCCTGCTCGCCCGGGTGCTCCCCGCCTTCTGACCCGCGCCGCGGTCACCCGCACCCGCTCACCCGCACCCCGGCGTCGGCGGCCGGTCGTAGGCTGGGGCGCATGAGCGACGCCGTCTCCGACCTGTTCGACCCCACCGAGTGGCGAGAGGTCGACGGGTTCGACGGCCTCACCGACATCACGTACCACCACAGCGTCGATGGGCGGGTGGCGAGGGTCGCGTTCGACCGGCCCGAGGTCCGCAACGCCTTCCGTCCGCACACCGTCGACGAGCTCTACCGGGCGCTCGATCACGCTCGGATGAACAGCCGCATCGGCGTCGTCCTGCTGACCGGCAACGGGCCGAGCGCGAAAGACGGCGGGTGGGCGTTCTGCAGCGGTGGCGATCAGCGCATCCGCGGTCGCGACGGCTACAAGACCGAGGGCGATCAGGCGAACGTGGCCGACCCGGCGTCGGCGGGTCGCTTGCACATCCTCGAGGTCCAGCGCCTCATCCGCTTCATGCCGAAGGTCGTCGTCGCCGTCGTGCCGGGCTGGGCGGCCGGCGGCGGTCACTCGCTGCACGTCGTCTGCGATCTGACGATCGCCAGCCGCGAGCACGGCAGGTTCAAGCAGACCGACGCCGACGTCGGCTCGTTCGACGCCGGCTACGGCAGCGCCTACTTCGCGAAGCAGATCGGTCAGAAGTTCGCCCGCGAGGTGTTCTTCCTGGCCGAGGAGTACAGCGCCGACCGCGCATACGAGATGGGCGCGGTCAACCGCGTCGTCCCGCACGCCGACCTCGAGCGCGAGGCCCTCGCGATGGCGCGCACCATCCTCACCAAGTCGCCGACGGCGATCCGCATGCTCAAGTTCGCGTTCAATGCCACCGACGACGGCATCGTCGGGCAGCAGGTCTTCGCGGGGGAGGCCACGCGCCTGGCGTACGGCACCGACGAGGCCGTCGAGGGTCGCGACTCGTTCCTCGAGAAGCGCGAGCCCGACTGGTCGCCGTTCCCCTGGCAGTACTGATGCCCGTCGTCGACGCCGGGCTCGCGAGGCGGGCGTCGCGAGGCCGGCACCGCGAGCCGAGGAGGCGCGACGCATGACCCGCCCCCTCCGCCCGATCGACGCCCGTGACCAGGGCGCCGTGCTCGAGGCCCTCCGGGTCGCCCTGGCAGGTGGCCCGGCCGTCGCGCCCCGCACCGACGACCGGGTGCCCGACGACCTCCCCGCGACCGTCCCGGTGGCCGTCGCGCTCGTCGTCGAGACGAGCGGGTCGACCGGTCACGCGAAGCGCGTCGCCCTCTCCGCCGACGCCCTCCTGGCCGGGGCCGCCGCCGCCGACCAGGCGCTGTCCGGTCCGGGTCAGTGGCTGCTCGCCCTGCCCGCCCACTACATCGCCGGTCTGAACGTGCTCGTGCGGTCGATCACCGCCGGCACCGAGCCGGTGCTGCTCGGGCCGGGCGGCTTCGATCCGCGCGCCTTCGCCCGGGCGGCCCGGCGACTCGACCACCCGGTGCGCTACGTCTCGCTCGTGCCCGCGCAGCTGGCGGCCCTGCTCGACGCCGCTGAATCGGAGCGGGGGTCCGAGGCCGCAGGGGCCGGGTCCGCACCCGACGACGCCGGTGTCGCCGGGGCGCTGCGCGGGTTCGCGGCGGTCCTGGTCGGGGGGCAGGCGACGCCGGCGTCCCTGATCGCCCGAGCGCGCCTCCTCGGCGTCCCGATCGTCCGCACCTACGGGGCGAGCGAGACCTCGGGGGGCTGCGTCTACGACGGGGTGCCCGTCGGTCGCACCCGGGTCGAGATCGTCGACGGGCAGATCGAGCTGAGCGGGCCGTCGCTGTTCGACGAGTACCTGGCCGACCCCGAGCGGACGGAGGCGGCGCTCACGACGCGCGACGGCCTCCGCTGGTACCGCACGGGCGACCACGGCACGGTGTCCGACGAGGGCGTGCTGACCGTGACGGGACGCCTCGACGACGTCATCGTCTCCGGCGGCGAGAAGGTCTCGCTCGGGGTGGTCGAGCGCGTCGTGCGCGAACGACCCGGCCTCGACGCCGCCGTCGTCGTGCGCTCCCCGCACCCCCGGTGGGGCGAGGTGCCCGTCGTCGTGACCACGGGCGCGGCGCCCGATCTGCTCGAGCTGCGGCGGGCGGTCGTCGAGCGTGCAGGGCGGGCGGCCGCGCCCGATCGCGTCGTCGTGCTGGCCGCGCTGCCGCTCCTCTCGAGCGGCAAGCCCGATCGTCGCGCCCTCGAGCGCGCGGTCGGGGGCGACCGGCCGAACTAGAATCGGGCCGTGGCGAAGACGAAGAGCAAGAAGGCACGACCCGGCGGACGACCCGGCGGGCGACCCGGTCGGCAGCCCGCGCGGCGGGTGACCGCCCGCGACTGGATCGGCGGCGCTCGTCTGCGCACCCTGCCCCTGGCCGTGGCGCCGGTCGCGCTCGGCACCGGCGTCGCCGAGGCCAACGGGTCGAGCGACCTCCTCCTCGCCGTGCTGTGCCTGGTCGTCGCCGTGCTCCTGCAGATCGGCGTCAACTTCGCCAACGACTACTCCGACGGCATCCGGGGCACCGACGCCTTCCGGGTCGGGCCGTCGCGGCTCACGGCCTCGGGGGCCGTCCGTCCCCGCAGCGTCCTCCGGGTCGCGCTCGGCTCGTTCGCCGTCGCCGCCGCGGCCGGTGTCGCCGTCGTGATTCTCTCGGGTCACTGGTGGCTGCTCGCCGTGGGGGCCGCCGCCGTCGTCGCCGCATGGTTCTACACCGGCGGCAAGCGCCCCTACGGCTACAACGCCCTCGGCGAGGTCTTCGTCTTCGTGTTCTTCGGCCTCGTCGCGACCGTCGGCACGACGTACGTCCAGCTCGACCGGTTCCCGGCCGACGCCTGGATCGCGGGCGTCGCATCGGGGCTCTTCGCCTGCGCGGTGCTGATGGTCAACAACATCCGCGACATCCCCCAAGACGCCGCCGCGGGCAAGCGCACCCTGGCGGTCGTGGTCGGCGACCCGGTCGCGCGGGCGCTCTACGCGCTCTTCCTGCTGCTGCCGTTCTTGATCCTTGCGTACTTCGGGTTCCTGTACTTCGATGCGCCGTACGTCTACTTCACGCTGATCGCGGCCATCCCCGCGGCCATCATCGGCGTCACCGGTCGCACGCCGCGCGAGCTCATCCTCGCCCTGCAGCTGTCGTCGCTGACGGCGCTGCTGTGGGCGTTGGCGCTGTCGGCGGTCCTGTACTTCTAGGCTGCGGCCCGACTGCGCTCCGCTCGACGCTCAGACGTCGTCGCGGTCGGAGCGGCGGATCTCCTCGTCCTCGGCGATGTCGTCGCCGTGACGCGTCTCGGGCTTCGATCGACGCTCCGCGAGGTCGAGGGCGACACGACGTCGGAGCGGTGCGAAGAAGATGTACGAGACGCAGAGCCCGACGATCGCCGCGACGATCGTCGCGATGTAGGGGTCGATGCGGATCACGAGCAGGACGGCCAGCGCCACTGCGAAGATCCCGAGACGGATGAACGTGTACTTGACCCAGGGTTTCACCCGGCGATTCTACGGCGGCGAGACCGTGCCCCAGCCGGGTGGCTCACAGGTCGGCCACGGAAGGGCCCACGGTCAGGATCCGCACCGGGACGCCGCCTATAGTCGAGGAATGGTGAGGTTGTACGTCGTTGGCATCGTGATCGCCGCTGCCTTCATCATCTACGCCCTGGTCGACTGCCTCTTCGCGGACGCCTCCAGGTTCCGTGCTCTGAACAAGCCCCTCTGGGCGTTGATCATCGTCGTCCTGCCCGTGATCGGCGCCATCCTCTGGTTCCTCCTCGGCAAGAACCGCAAGAACCGGCAGCCCGAACGGCGCCGGTTCGTCGCTCCCGACGACGACCCCGAGTTCTCCGGCCGCTCGGCCTCCAACATCAGCGATCTCGACCGCGAGACCACCGACGAGCGCATCCGTCGTCTCGAGCAGGAGCTCTCCGAGCTCGACGAAGACGGCAAGACGGGCACGGCGTAAGCCGGCCATGTCCAGCGACCGCGACGATCAGTCGAGCGGCAGCCCCGCGACGGATTACGCCGTCGAGCTGCTGTCCGCCCTCGTCGACGTCGGCGTCCGCGATGTCGTCCTCAGCCCCGGCTCCCGTTCGCAGGCGCTGGCGCTGGCCGCCGCCGAGCTCGAGCGCTCGGGGCGGATCCACCTCAGGGTCCGCATCGACGAGCGATCGGGGGCGTTCCTCGCCCTCGGGCTGGCCGTCGAGACCGGCGCACCCGTCGTCGTGATCACGACCTCGGGCACCGCCGTCGCCAACCTGCACCCGGCCGTCCTCGAGGCCCATCACTCCGGGGTGCCCCTGGTGCTGCTGACCGCCGACCGACCGACCGAGCTGCGGGGCATCGGCGCCAACCAGACCACCCACCAACCCGGTCTCTTCGGTCGCGCGGTCGCGTTCGTCCGCGACGTCGAGGCTCCCGTCGAGGGGCCGGTCGACGTCGACGCCGTCCGCGCCCTCGCGCACGACGCCGTCTCCGCCGCCCTCGGCCACCGGCAGGCGGCCGGGGGTTCGCCGTACGGCGATCTGCCCGCCCCCGGGCCGGTGCAGCTGAACATCGCCTTCCGAGAGCCCCTGTCGGCGCCCGTCGTGCGGATCCCCGACGCCCGCCCCGATGCGGTGACCCGCGCCTCCCCGGTGTCCCGTCTCGCCCTCGAGGTCGACAGGGTCCCGGCGACGATCGTCGTGGCCGGTCACGCGGCGACCGACGAGGCCGAGCGAGTCGCCCGTGCCCTCGGTGCGCCGCTCGTGGCCGAGGTCTCGAGCGGCGCGCACTTCGGTCCCAACCTGGCGCTGGGCTATCGGGCGCTGCTCGGCGAGCACGCGTTCGGGGGCGCGGTGCGACGCGTGATCGTCTTCGGTCACCCCACCCTCACCCGGCAGATCCCGGCACTGATCCAGCGGTCCGACGTCGAGGTGATCGTCGTCCGCGGCTCGTCGCCCGAGGCCTACGACCCGGGCCGCGACGCCCGTGTGGTCGACGCCGTCGATGTCCCCGAGGGCGCCGCGGCAGTCGAGCCACGGCGGCACGGCCGACACCAGGCCGACGCGGCGGCGGTCGACGACGCCGCGGCCACTGCGACGGCCGTGGCCACTGCGACGGCCACGGCCACGGTTGCCGGCGCCGACGGCCCGTCGCCCGAAGACCGCCCGCATCGCGCCTGGGTCGGTCGCTGGGTCCAGGCCGGACGACTCGTGGTCGGCGACGACGAGTCCGCGCCCGACCTCGAGTCGGCCACGAGCGACGAACCCGCCGAGCGGGCCGCGTTCCTCCGCGGCGAGGTGGCGCTGCTGCGTCGTGAGGTCTCCCGTCGCGCCCTGGTCGAGACCCTGTGGCGCGTCACCTGGCCCCACGACCGACTCGTGCTCGGTGCGTCCCGGCTGATCCGCGAGGTCGACGAGGTCGTGCCCGGCAAGCGCATCCCCGTGCACGCCAACCGGGGTCTCGCGGGCATCGACGGCACGATCGCCACCGCCACCGGCATCGCCTACGCGAGTCAGCTCGACGAGTCGCGCCCGGGGGTCACGCGGGTGCTGCTCGGCGATCTCACCCTGCTCCACGACGTCGGCTCGATGCTCTTCGGCGACGGCGAGGTGAGACCCCGCCTGCAGGTGATCGTCGGCAACGACGGCGGGGGGACGATCTTCGACGGGCTCGAGGTGGCGGCCACGGCCCCCGCCGACGCGATGACCCGTGTGCAGTTCACCCCGCACAGCGTCGAGCTGTCGGCCCTGGCCGCGGCCTACGGGTGGCAGTACTCACGCGCGGGCACCCGGGCCGAGCTCGACCGTGACCTCGCCCGACGCTGGGACGGCCCCGTGCTGATCGAGGTCCCGCTCGTCCGCTGACCCGCCGACGGCGGCTCGACGTCCGGCCTCCGGGCGGCCGGCTCACGGCCTCCCGCGGTCTTGGTCCCCGCTTCACGCCCGAGTCGTAGGCTCGACCCATGGCCAAGACCTGGACGACCCCGCCCGCCGTGTCCCTCCGAGCCGACGACGCCGTCGACCTGGCGGCGATCGATCCGTCGTCGACGCCCGGGTTCGCGGGAGACAAGCAGTACGCCGCGCAGTCGCTCGAGTCCGGTCGTGACACTCTCGGCGACCTGCAGGAGAGATTCTTCGCCTCCAGCCGCCATGGCGGCGACAAGGGTTCCGTGCTGCTCGTGCTGCAGGGCATGGACACCGCGGGGAAGGGCGGCATCGTCCGTCACGTGGTCGGAGCCGTCGATCCTCAGGGCGTCGCGCACCACGCCTTCAAGACCCCGACGGAGGAGGAGCTCGCGCACGACTTCCTGTGGCGCGTGCGCCGCGAGCTGCCGGGCCCGGGCATGATCGGCGTCTTCGACCGGTCGCACTACGAGGACGTCCTGATCGGCAAGGTGCGCCGCCTCGCCTCGCCGGAGGAGGTCGAGGGTCGTTACGACGACATCGTCGAGTTCGAGCGCGAGCTGGCCGAGGCCGGCACGACCGTCGTCAAGGTGATGCTGCACATCTCGTCCGACGAGCAGAAGTCGAGGCTGCGCGAACGACTCGACCGCCCCGAGAAGAACTGGAAGTACAACCCCGGCGACCTCGACGAGCGCCTACTCTGGGACGACTATCAGGAGGCCTACCAGACCGCGATCAGGCGGACGTCGACCGACTCGGCTCCGTGGTACGTCGTCCCCGCCGACCGGAAGTGGTACGCCCGGGTGGCCGTGCAGCGCCTCCTGATCGACGCCCTGGCGGCACGCCGCCCGGAGTGGCCGAGCGCCGAGTTCGACGTCGAGCTCGAGAAGACCCGCCTCTCGTCCACCTAGGCGCCCGAGGCCCCGCGGGTCGCCCGCTCGCGGCCGTCTCAGCTCGGGGTCGTCTCAGCGCGGGGTCGTCTCAGCGCGGGGTCGCCTCAGCGCGGGGCCGCCCGCAGCGACGCCCCCGTGCCGCGCGGCAGGCTGAGACCCTCGACGATGCTGACCAGAGCCAGAGCCGCCAGCACGATCAGGGCGATGCGGTAGCCGGTCGGGTCGCCGACGCCGGTCGTCCCCAGCACGCCGTCGGCGATGCGGACCACCAGAGCTGTCAGAGCGACCCCGAGTCCGACGGCGAGCTGGCCGGTGATCGACGACAGCGCGTTCGCCGCACCGAGGCGCTCGGGCGGCACGTCGGCGAACTGCAGCGTGTTGTAGGCGGTGAAGCCGACCGAGCGGAACACCCCGCTCGCGAGCAGCACCAGGGCGATGACCACGGGCGACGTCTCGGCCGTCACGAGGGCCGCCCCCACGAACGTCGCAGCGAGGCCGACGGTCGAGACGGTGACGATCGGGATGACCGCGAGACGCCGCAGCAGCGGCGTCGTGAACGGCTTGACGCCGAGGTTGCCGACGAAGACCCAGGTGAGCATCAGACCGGCCTCGGCGGGCGACCACCCGAAGCCGTCCTGCAGCAGCAGGGGCACGACGAAGGGCACCCCGTTGACGACGGCGCGGTAGACCGAGCCGCTGAGGTTCGTCACCCGGAACGACGGGATGCGGAACGCCGTCAGATCGAGCAGGGGGTGCGCCACCCGACGGAACCAGCGGCCGGCGGCGAGCACCAGCAGCACCGCGAGCACGAGCAGCCCCGCGCCCGTGACGGCGGTCGGGGCGCCGCCGAGCAGCTCGAAGGCCACCACCCCCGACACGACCGCGGCGACGACGAGGCCGAGCCCGACGACGTCGAGACGGGCGCGCGGGGCACGAGGCACGGCCGGGATCACGCGCCACGCGGCGACCAGCAGCGCCGCCCCGACGGGCACGTTCACGAGGAACACCCACTGCCAGCCGAGGTGCTCGGTGAGCAGGCCGCCGACGAGCGGCGCGATGACCGGTGCCACCAGGGCGGGCCAGGTGAGGTACGCGATGGCGCGGATCAGCTCCGACTTCTCGGTGCTGCGCAGCACGATCAGGCGCCCGATCGGCACCATCATGCTGCCGGCGAGACCCTGGACGGCACGCGAGGCCGTCAGCGAGACGAGGTCGCCGCTGAGCGCGCAGGCGAGCGAGGCGACCGTGAACAGCACGATCGCGGCCAGGAACACCCGACGTGCGCCCCACCGCTCGGCGAGCCAGGCCCCGAGCGGGATGAACGCCGCCACCGCGACGAGATAGCTCGTCACCGCGATCCCCACCTCGGCGGGCACGACCTCGAAGTCGCGGGCGATGGAGGCGGTCGCCGTCGACAGGATCGTGGCGTCGAGGTTCTCCATGAAGAACGCCGCGGCCACCACCAGCGCCACCGGTCGCGACCACGACCCGGGTGCGGACTCCGCGTCGAGCCGGCCGGGCCCCGCGGGATCCCGAGGAGGCGCGGGTGGCGTCACTGCGCGAACGCCCCGACCACGGGCTGGAACTTCATGCGGGTCTCGGCGACCTCGCGATCCGGCACGGAGTCGGCGACGATGCCGGCCCCGGCGAAGGCCCGGACGGTGCCGTCGGGGGAGACCTGGGCGCAACGGAGAGCGATGGCCCACTCGCCGTCGCCGTCGGCGCCGACCCAGCCGACCGGGCCGGCGTAGCGACCGCGGTCGAACGGTTCGAGCTCTCGGATCAGAGCCAGCGCCTCCTGGGTGGGGGTGCCGGCGACGGCGGCCGTGGGGTGGAGGGACGCGATCAGGTCGAGAGAGCTCGACCCGTCGGTGAGGCGGCCTCGCACGTCGCTCGCGAGGTGCCACAGATTCGGGAGCTTGAGGGTGAACGGCTGCTCGGCCGTGACGATGCCGTCGGCATGCCGACCCAGCGAGAGCAGGAGACTACGGAGCGCGTACGAGTGCTCGTCCAGGTCCTTCGGCGAGGTCGCCAGAGCGTGGGCCGCGCGCTCGTCGCTGGCCGCGTCGACGCCCCGGGCAGCGCTGCCGGCCAGCACGCGCGCCGTCACCTCGCCGCGCTCGGTGCGGACGAGCGTCTCGGGGCTCGCGCCGATCAGCCCGTCGACCGCGAAGGTGTAGCAGTCGGGGTAGGCCGTCAGCAGGGTCGCCGCGACGAGGCGCAGATCGGCCTCGGCGGGGATCCGCCCGACGAGGTCGCGGGCCAGCACGACCTTGCTGACGTCGCGGTGCTCGATCGCCTCGACGGCGCGGGCGACGGCGTCGGCGTAACCCGCGGCCGACAGGTCGCCGTCGGTCAGTCGCAGTCGGACGGAGGCGCCCACCGGCATGGCCGCGGGCGTCGCGGCACCGTCGACCCTCGTGATCCAGGCGACGCCGTCGCGACGACCCAGCACGATCCGAGGCACGATCAGGACGCTCGTGTCGGTCGACTCGTCGTCGAAGGCGAACGAGCCGAAGGCGATCAGACCACTGCCGGCGACGCCCACCTCGTCGTCGACGGTGGCCCGGGCGGCGACCTCGCGCCAGGCGTCGGCCGCGTCGGTCATGCGGGTCGGACCGGTGCATTCGAGCCGGAGGGCCTCGCCGATGCCGGCCATCCCGGCACCGCCCCGGACGAAGATCAGGGGGTCGCGTCGATCGACGACGTCGAGGAGGGGGCTGATGTGGTCGATCCGCGTGCTGCGCACGGACAACGACGGGGCTCGGAACGACGGGAGGTCCACCGCGACAGACTACTCGCGGAGCGTGCTTCACACTCGGGCTATGCACCGGAGGTGCCGGTAGGATCGCTCCTCGTGACCAAGGCCGACATGAACAAGCAACCCGCAGAGGTCGCGTCGATGTTCGACGGCGTCGCCGCGAACTACGACCGCACCAACGACGTGCTGTCGGCCGGCAACGCCGCCCTCTGGCGCGTGGCCACCGTGAAGGCCATCGGGGCGGGCCCCGCCGACAGGGTCCTCGACATAGCAGCGGGCACGGGCACCAGCTCCGCGGCCATCGCCAAGCGCGGTGCCGAGGTCGTCGCCCTCGACTTCAGCCACGGCATGGTCGAGGTGGGGCGGAAGCGCCACCCCGAGATCGAGTTCATCGAGGGCGACGCCGAGAAGCTGCCCTTCGACGATGCCACGTTCGACGCCGTCACCATCTCGTTCGGCCTCCGCAACGTCAACCGCCCCCAGGTGGCGCTCGCCGAGATGAACCGGGTCCTCAAGCCCGGCGGTCGTCTCGTCGTCTGCGAGTTCTCGACACCGCCCTTCGGTCTGCTGCGCGCCGCCTACCGCGCCTACCTCCGCTTCGGCATGCCGTTCATCGCGCGCTTCGCCAGCAGCAACGGCCCGGCCTACACCTACCTCGCCGATTCGATCGCCCAGTGGCCCGACCAGCAGGTCCTCAGCCAGTGGCTGCGAGGTGCGGGCTTCAGCCGCGTCGCCTACCGCAACCTGTCGTTCGGCATCGTCGCGCTGCACCGCGGTCGCAAGCCGTCCGCTCCGTCGACCCGCGCCTCCTCGAAGAAGCGGGCGACCTCGTGAGCGCGGGTGGGCCGACGACCCACCGCAACAGCCTCGGCACCTCGCTCGGGCTCGGCGAGAAGCTCTTCGCGACACCGGCCGAGCGGCGCTTCGTCGCCGCCGTCGACAGCGGGCTCGAGCTCGTCGAAGAGGGTCTGCTCCGCGAGATCGCGTTCGCCGACGAGATCGCCGACGCGACCACCCGCTACCTGCTCGCCGCGGGCGGCAAGCGGGTGCGTCCGACCCTGACCCTCCTCATCGCCCAGCTGGGCGAGGGCGCGACGCCCGGCATCGTCGCCTCGGCCCAGGCCACCGAGATCACTCATCTCGCGTCGCTGTACCACGACGACGTCATGGACGAGGCGCAGATGCGCCGCGGGGTGCCGAGCGCGCAGGCCGTGTGGGGCAACAACGTCGCCATCCTCAGCGGAGACCTGCTCTTCGCCCGGGCCAGCACCATCGTCTCAGGTCTCGGCCAGGAGGCGATCCTGCTGCAGGCCGAGACGTTCGAGCGGCTCTGCCTCGGTCAGCTGCACGAGACGATCGGGCCGCGCGAAGGCGACGATCCGATCGCCCACTACATCGACGTGCTCGCCGACAAGACCGGCTCGCTCATCTCGACGGCGGCGCGCGCCGGCGTCATGTTCAGCGGCGCACCGCGCGAGTACCTCGCGCCCGTCGCCGAGTTCGGCGAGAAGATCGGCATCGCCTTCCAGCTGATCGACGACGTCATCGACCTCTCCGACCAGCCCGCCGAGACGGGCAAGAAGGCCGGCACCGACCTGCGCGCCGGTGTCGTCACGCTCCCCGTGCTCTATCTGCGCGAGCTCGCCCGCACCGACCTCGAGGCCTCGGCGCTGCTGTCCGAGATCGACCGCATCGTCGAGGCGACCCACGGCGACGTCGACGGGGCCGAGATCGACGAGTCCGCGCGCAACGCCGCCGAGACCACCCTCGACGACGAGTTCGCCGACGTGGTCCGGCGTCTGCGCGAGCACGACGTCACCGAGCGCACCCGCCTCGAGGCCCACCGGTGGGCGCGCGAGGCGCTCGACGCCCTCGCCCCGCTGCCCTCCGGCCCGGTGAAGAAGGCCCTGACCCGCTTCGCCGATCGAGTGGTCGAGCGGTCCGCCTGACCGGCACCGCCCCTCCTCGTCCCCGAATCACGCATCACCGTCAACCCGCTCGCATCGCCGAGCCCCTCAGCGAGAGAGAGAACACCGTGACCACCTTGCGACTGGCCATCGTCGGAGCCGGACCAGCCGGCATCTACGCAGCCGACATCCTGCTCAAGGCGCCCAAGGGCTTCGACGTCCAGATCGACCTGTTCGAGCAGCTGCCCGCGCCCTACGGCCTCGTCCGGTACGGGGTCGCGCCCGACCACCCGCGCATCAAGGGCATCGTCAACGCCCTGCGCGACGTGCTCGACAGCGGCGACATCCGCGTCTTCGGCAACGTGCGCTACGGCGTCGACATCACCCTCGACGACCTGAAGAAGCACTACAACGCCGTCGTCTTCTCGACCGGTGCGATCCGCGACGCCGATCTCGACGTGCCCGGCATCGAGCTCGAGGGCAGCTACGGCGCCGCCGACTTCGTCAGCTGGTTCGACGGTCATCCCGACGTCCCCCGCACCTGGCCGCTCGACGCGTCCTCCGTCGCGGTCGTGGGCGTCGGCAACGTCGCGCTCGACGTCTCGCGGATCCTCGCGAAGCACGCCGACGACCTCCTGCCGACGGAGATCCCCGACAACGTCTACGAGGTGCTCAAGGCCTCGCCCGTCACCGACGTGCACGTCTTCGGGCGCCGCGGCCCCGCGCAGGTCAAGTTCACGCCGCTCGAGCTGCGCGAGCTCGGCGAGCTCCGCGACGTCGACATGATCGTCTACGACGAGGACTTCGACCACGACGAGGCGTCGAAGACGGCCATCGCGACCAACAAGCAGGTCTTCGTGATGGACAAGGTGCTGAACCAGTGGCGTCAGCGCGAGGTCGGCGAGGCCTCGCGTCGTCTGCACCTGCACTTCTACGCGAAGCCCGTCGAGATCGTCGGCGACGAGCAGGGGCGCGTCTCGGCGTTCCGCTACGAGCGGACCCGGCCCGACGGACAGGGTGGCGTCGAGGGCACCGGCGAGGTGCGCGACGTCCCCGTGCAGGCGGTCTACCGGGCCGTGGGCTACTTCGGCTCGCCGCTCGACGGCATCCCGTTCGACGAGCGCCGCGGCGTCATCCCGAACCACGAGGGCCAGGTGATGGACGACGACAACCAGATCGTCCCCGGCGTCTACGCCACCGGCTGGATCAAGCGCGGCCCCGTCGGCCTCATCGGTCACACGAAGAGCGACGCGATGGAGACCGTCTCGCACGTCATCAACGACCAGGCCAGCTGGTGGCAGCCCGCCGAGACCGACCCCGAGGCCGTCCCGGCGCTGCTGGCCGAGCGGGGCGTCGCCTACACCGACCTCGAGGGTTGGCACCGCCTCGACGAGCACGAGCAGGCGCTCGGGGCCGCCCACGAGCACGAGCGGGTCCGCGTAAAAGTCGTCCCCCGCGACGAGATGGTGCGCGTCTCGCGCGCCGAGGCCGGGCAGACCGCCTGACCCGCGCCTCCTGAGTCCGCACGTCCGGGCCGCCCTGCGACCGTGCTGGCCGCGGGCGGCCCGTGGTGCGTCCGGCGGGACCACCGTCGGAGGGTGTCGCTAGGCTGTCCGGCATGGCAGATAGTTCTTTCGACGTGGTCAGCAAGGTCGACAAGATGGAGGTCGACAACGCCCTCCATCAGGCGCAGAAGGAGATCGAGCAGCGCTACGACTTCAAGGGCGTGGGCGCGTCCGTCGATTACAGCGGCGAGAAGCTGCTGCTGAAGGCGAACACCGAAGAGCGGGTCAAGGCCGTGCTCGACGTGCTCGAGTCGAAGTTCATCAAGCGCAGCATCAGCCTCAAGCACCTCGACGCGGGCGAGCCGTTCGCCAGCGGCAAGGAGTACCGCATCGAGGCCGCGCTCAAAGAGGGCATCGAGCAGGACCAGGCGAAGAAGATCGGCAAGATCATCCGCGACGAGGCGCCGAAGAGCGTCAAGAGCCAGATCCAGGGCGACGAGCTGCGCGTGCAGTCGAAGAGCCGCGACGACCTGCAGGCCACCATGGCTCTGCTGAAGAAGGCCGACCTCGAGGTCGATCTGCAGTTCGTCAACTTCAGGTAGTCGATGGAGATACCCACGTGGGTGGCCCCCACCCTCGCCGTGATCGGCATCGTCGTCGACATCGCGATCCGCGTCTTCGCGATCGTCTACGTGCCGATCAACCGGAGACCGCAGACGGCCACCGCGTGGCTCCTCGCGATCTTCCTGATCCCGTACGTCGGGTTCGTCCTCTTCCTCCTCATCGGCAGCAGGCGTCTGCCGCGGCGTCGCCGTGAGAAGCAGGCGGAGATCAACAAGTACATCGTCGAGACCACCGAGGGCATCGAGCGGGTCAAGCGAGACCACCCCTGGCCCGCCTGGCTCGACACCATCGTCGAGCTGAACCGCACGCTCGGCGCGATGCCCCTCGTCGGCGGCAACACGGCCGAGCTGCACTCCGACTACCAGGCCTCGATCGACGCGATGGTGGCCGCCGTCGACGACGCCCAGCGCTGGGTGCACGCCGAGTTCTACATCACGAGTCTGGACGCGACGACCGAGCCGTTCTTCGTCGCCCTCGAGAACGCTCGGCGTCGCGGTGTCACCGTGCGGCTGCTGATGGATCACATCGCCAGTCGCGGGTACCCGGGCTACCGCAAGACGCGTCGACGCCTCGACCGCATCGGGGTCGAGTGGCGACTGATGCTGCCCGTGCAGCCGTTCAAGGGCAGGTACCAGCGGCCCGATCTCCGCAACCACCGCAAGCTGCTCGTGATCGACGGCACGGTCGCCTTCACCGGCTCGCAGAACATGATCGAGCGCGGCTACCAGCGGCGGAAGAACCGCCGTCGCGGCCTCACCTGGAAAGACTTCATGGTGCGGTTCGACGGGCCGATCGTCGCCGGCATCAACGCCCTCTTCGTCACCGACTGGTACAGCGAGACCGACGAGCTGCTGCTGCGTGAGACCGACCCGGTGCACGTCGCCGACTCGGTCGAGACGATCGACTGCCAGGTCGTGCCGAGCGGCCCCGGCTTCGAGGGCGAGAACAACCTGCGGCTGTTCAACTCGCTGCTCTACAGCGCGCAAGACCGCATCATCCTCACGAGCCCGTACTTCGTGCCCGACGAGTCGATGCTCTACGCGGTCACGACGGCTGCGCAGCGCGGGCTCGACGTGCAGCTCTTCGTCAGCGAGATCGGCGACCAGCCGGTCGTCTACCACGCGCAGCGCTCGTACTACGAGGCGCTGCTGCGTGCCGGGGTGCGAATCTTCCTCTACCGCTCGCCGACGGTGCTGCACGCGAAGCACGTCACGATCGACGACGAGGTGGCGGTGGTCGGCTCGAGCAACATGGACATGCGCTCGTTCAGTCTCAACCTCGAGATCTCGGTCATGATCCGAGGGAGGCGCTTCGTGCGCCAGCTGCGCGAGGTCGAGCAGGAGTACCGCGAGGCGAGCCACGAGCTCCTCCTCGACGAATGGCTGGCCCGGCCGTTCCGGTCGAAGGTGCTCGACAACGTCGCCCGTCTCACCTCCGCAGTGCAGTAGCCCACGCCCCCGCGCCGGCGCGGGGGAGCGGCGGGTGGTCCACGGGAGGGTCGAAAGGCTGTATATTTGTCTGGCGCCTCCGGTCGGTGAACACACGGGCTGGGTGTGCATGGCAAGTTACCCAAGCGGCCAAAGGGATCTGACTGTAAATCAGACTGCTCAGCATTCGGGGGTTCGAATCCCTCACTTGCCACACACGGAACACCGAGCAACACCTCGAACGGACTCGATCACTCGAGTCCGTTCGTGTTTCACGACTCGACCCCCCCTCAGGAGGCACCGTGCCCGAGAATCCCGAGCGCGACATGCCCGACTCCGAGCGGCCAGGGCTCTGGGAGTCCGGGTTCGACGGTCGGGCCGTGTCCGCGCTCCTCGACGTGGCCCGCTCCGTCGCCACCGACGCCGCGGCGCTCGCCGCCCGACGCCGCTCCGAGGGCGTCGAGGTCGCCGCGACGAAGAGCAGCCTCGTCGACGTGGTCACGCACACCGACCGCGAGGTCGAGGAGTTCATCCGTGCGCGGCTCGCGCGCGAGCGCCCGGGTGACGGGTTCTTCGGCGAGGAGGGCGAGCCCGACGACTCCCGCACCGGGCTGACCTGGGTGGTGGACCCGATCGACGGCACGGTGAACTTCCTCTACGGGATCCCGCAGTGGGCGGTCAGCGTCGCGGTCGTCGAGCACGGCCCCGATCCGAGCTCGTGGCGTGCCCTCGCCGCCTGCGTCGTGAATCCGCTCGCCGGTGAGACCTTCGAGGCATCGAGGGGAGGAGGCGCGTGGTCGTCGGGTCGTCGCCTCACGGTCTCGACCCCCGCCTCCTTGTCCCAGTCGCTCGTGGGGACCGGCTTCTCGTACGACGCCGACAGGCGGGTCGAGCAGGCCGCCGTGCTCGGCCGGTTCATCGGGAGCGTCCGCGACATCCGTCGCATGGGGGCGGCATCGCTCGATCTCTGCGCGGTCGCCGACGGACGTCTCGACGCCTACGCCGAACGCGGATTGAAGCCGTGGGATCACGCGGCGGGCGCGCTCGTCGCGGCCGAGGCGGGGGCCGTCGTGGGCGGCGAGGGCGACGCCCCGGCCGATGAGCGGCTGACGGTCGCGGCGGCGCCCAGCATCTCCGACGCGTTCCGCGACGCCCTCGACGACGCCGGTTTCTGATCGTCGGACACCGGGCGCGGCTAGCCATTCGTTCACCGTTCGGCTACCCTGGACTGGTTCGTTACTTTTCCGTGACATGTTCTACGGGGTAGCGGCCGAGAAGAAGAGGGAGCACCCGCCTCTCCGTCCCGACAACCCCGAGGATCCATCAGACGTGTCGAAATACCAGAACATCTCCGAGCCCGCCGGCGACGGAACCCCGTCGCTTCGAGCAGAGAACGATCTTCTGGTCACCGTCTCGGACGCCCCGACGGCGAGCATCACCATCCCGACCTTCGCGACGCGCCGTGAGCTCCGCGAGGCCGAGCGTGCCGCCGCGGCCCTCGCCGCACCGACCATCGCCGACGAGTCCGAGACGGCCCGCCTCGCATCGTCCGCGGCCGCCGTCGGCGTCGAACGGGGCACCGCCGCCGCAACCGGCATCTCGTCGCCCGTCGTCGCAGCGCCTGACGTCGCACCCGTCGTTCTCGAGGGCGAGTCGGCGTCCATCGTCACGAACGACGCCGCCACCGTCCCGGCCCCCGACTCGCGTCGGGCCCGTCGCGCTGCCGAGGCCGCAGCCGCCGCCTCGGCTCGCAAGCGCTCGCCTCGCACCGTCTCGTCCACCGCAGCGAGTCCCGCCGTCGGCGCGGCAGCCACCGGGCGTCGCACCGGCCCCGCCCGCAGCTCCGGCAGCGCAGCAGGTCGCAGCGGCGCCGCCCGCAGCACCGCAGCACGCAGCGCGTCCTCGAGCCGCGCCTCCTCGGCCCGCACCTCGGCAGCATCCGCGACCACCGCCTCCCGCGGCTCGTCGTTCTCGCGCACCTCGCAGCGCGTGACCGTCGTCGGCGCCATGCTGTTCGCGAGCGCGATGCTCGTGGCGACCTCGGTGCCGGCCAACGCCTTCTTCGTCGACACCCCTGAGCTGACCGCGGCCAAGAAGGCCGCAGGTGCTCAGAGCTTCGTCGCCGCCGGCGCCGCCCCCGAGGCCAGCGTCTCGCGCGACGGCTACTCGGTCAGCACGATCGTGGTCAACGAGTACGCCTCGACCAGCTCGAGCACGTTCACGAACGATGTCGCCGGCACCGTCCAGTGGCCCTTCCAGACCGGTGTGCCGATCAGCAGCGGCTTCGGCGCGCGTCAGGTCAGCAACTGCAGCTTCTGCTCCACCTTCCACCAGGGTCTCGACTTCATCCCGGGTGCGGGCTCGCCGATCCAGGCGATCGCCGACGGCACCGTCAGCGCCGTCACCGGTCCGTCGGGCGCCTTCGGCAACCACGTCGAGATCGAGCACGTCGTCGACGGCCAGAAGGTCACGTCGACGTACTCGCACATGCAGTCCGGCTCGGTCGAGGTCTCGGTGGGAGACACGGTCACCGTCGGTCAGATCATCGGCGCCGTCGGCAGCACCGGCAACAGCACCGGCGCCCACCTGCACTTCGAGATCCACCTCAACGGCGTGCCCGTCGACCCGTACCCCTGGCTGACCGCCAACACCAACTGATCCGACCGGCACGAGCCGACGCAGGCCGGTAGGCCGGCACGAGCCGAAGCAGGCCGGTCGAGCGGCGCGGCGAGGAACGGCACCACGAGAAGACCCCCGGGCAGTCCGGCCGGGGGTCTCGTCGTTCAGCGCGTCAGGATCACACGTCGGTCTCGCGCAGCCACACCGCGGCGTTCGGCGGCAGGGCCGGTCCGTCGAGGCTCATCGTCGACAGCAGCACGTCGCCGAGGGGCAGCTCGACGGCCACCTCGCCCAGGTTGGCGAGAACCGTCACGCCCGCGCTGCGGAACGCCACGACCTCGTCGGAGTAGTCGTCCAGCCAGACGATGTCCGACGTGCCGAGGCCGATCTCCGAGCGCAGCCGGAGCGCCAGGCGGTACAGCTCGAGGGTCGAGCCCGTCACGCCGGTCTGCTCGTCGCGGGCGTAGGTCGACCAGTCGCTCGGCTGGGGCAACCAGGAGGCGCCGGTCGAGTTGAAACCGAAGGCCGGCGCCGCGGACTCCCAGGGCAGCGGCACTCGGCATCCGTCTCGCCCGTATCGTTCTCCGCCCGTGCGGAACCAGGTCGGATCCTGTCGGCTCTCGTCGGGGAGGTCGATGGCCTCGGGGAGGCCCAGCTCCTCACCCTGGTAGAGGTACGCGCTGCCCGGCAGGGCCAGCATGACGGCCGTCGCGGCCCGCGCCCTGGCGAGACCGAGCTCGGGTATCGGGAGCCCGGCGCTGCGCGGGCCGATGCCGTGGCCCTGGGGGTTCTCGGCGGTGAGGGCGAGGCGACTCGCGTGCCGGACGACGTCGTGGTTGCTCAGCACCCAGGTGCTCGGGGCCCCCACGCTCGAGAACACCTCGATCGAGGAGTCGACGACGCGCCGGATCTCGCTCGCCGACCAGCCGGTCTCGAGATACGAGAAGTTGAAGGCCTGGTGCATCTCGTCGGGGCGGACCCACTCGGCCAGTCGCGAGAGAGGCTCGACCCAGGCCTCGGCCACGAGCACGCGATCGCCCTCGTACTCGTCGAGCACCTTCCGCCACGAGCGGTAGATCTCGTGCACGCCGTCCTGACCCCAGTAGGGCGGGGGAGCGGAGTCGCCCTGACCGCCGCCCATGCTGCCCGAGTCGGCGGGGGGCGTGTAGTCGGGCAGGCCCTCGGCCTTGATCATGCCGTGGGCGACATCGACCCGGAATCCGTCGACGCCGCGGTCGAGCCAGAAGCGCAGCACGTCGACGAACTGCTCGCGCACCCAGGGGTCGGTCCAGTCGAGGTCGGGTTGCGACGAGTCGAAGAGGTGGAGGTACCACTGACCGGCCGTGCCGTCGGCCTCGGTGATCCGCGTCCAGGCCGGCCCGCCGAAGATCGACTCCCAGTTGTTCGGGGGGAGCTCGCCGTCGACGCCGCGGCCGTCGCGGAACAGGTAGTGCCCTCGCTCGACCGAGCCCGGCTCGGCCGCCAGCGCCGCCTGGAACCAGGCGTGCTCGGACGAGGTGTGGTTGGGCACGACGTCGACGATCACCCGGAGGCCGAGGTCGGTGGCGCGTGCGCGCAGGGCGTCGAAGTCGGCGAGCGTGCCGAACAGGGGGTCGACGTCGCGGTAGTCGGCCACGTCGTAACCGGCGTCGCGCTGGGGCGACCGGTAGAACGGCGACAGCCAGACGGCGTCGACCCCGAGGTCGGCGAGGTCGCCGAGTCGCGAGGTGATGCCGGGCAGATCGCCGACGCCGTCGCCGTCGGAGTCGGCGAACGATCGGGGGTAGACCTGGTAGATGACGGCGGAGCGCCACCATTCGCCGCCCTTCTCGGACGAGGCGGCGGGGGCCTCGTCGAGTGCGGTCGGCGTGTCGGTCTCGGAGTCTGCGGGGGCGTCGAGTGTGTCGCCCGTGGGCTCTGCTGAGGACATGAGGCCACGATACGGCAGGGCCTCGACCCGCCATCCGCTAGCGTGCAATCACCACCCGACCATGATTGGCGCCGACCGTGACCCCTCAGAGTGTCCCTCCGACCGTCGAGCCGTCGCCCGCGGCCTCGCAGCCCGACGAGACGCCCTTCCCGCTCGCCCTCGGCACGAACGTCTTCGGCTGGACGGTGGGCGCACCCACCGCGTTCGAGGTGCTCGACGTGTTCGTCGGAGACGGCGGACGCATCATCGACACGGCCGACGTCTACTCCGCCTGGCTGCCGGGCAACGTCGGCGGCGAGTCCGAGACGATCATCGGGCGGTGGATCGCCCGACCCGGCAACCGCGAGCGGGTCGTGCTGAGCACCAAGTGCGGCCAGCATCCCGAGGCTCCGGGTCTGACGCGCACGAGCATCCGGATGGCCGTCGACGCCTCGCTCCGTCGTCTGCGCACCGACTACATCGACTACTACTTCACCCACTTCGACGACGACGAGACCCCCCTCGACGAGACCGTCGGCGCCCTCAGCGAGCTCGTCGACGAGGGCAAGATCCGCCACCCCGCCGCGTCGAACTACACCGGCGCGCGCCTCCGCCAGGCGCTCGCGATCGCCGATCGGGACGGCCTGCATCCGTTCGCGGCGGTCCAGGCCGCCTACAACCTCGTCCGCCGGGCGGACTACGAGAGCGACGTCCAGCCGCTCGTCGACCACTTCGGTCTCGCCGTCCTCCCGCACTCCTCGTTGGCCAGCGGGTTCCTCACCGGCAAGTACCGCGGCGACGCCGGTCGAGGCGACTCGCCGAGGGGCAATCGCGCGCTCAGCTACGTGACCCCCCAGAACCTCGCCATCGTGGAGGTTCTGGCCGACATCGCCGAGCGGCAGCGGGTCGTACCCGGCGCCGTCGCCATCGCGTGGCTGGCCACGCGGCAGAACGTCATCGGAGCCCTGGCGAGCGCCCGGACGACGATCCAGCTCGAAGGTCTGCTCGACGCGGCCCACGTGGAGTTCTCCGACCACGACCTCGAGACGCTCGAGGCCGCGTCGACGCCGATCCCCTCGACCTGAGACCGGTTCCCGGGTCAGAGCCCGACGACGACCTTCGCGTCGGAGTCCCATCGCCGCATCGACACGAGACGGCTGGTGGAGACCCGCCCGGCGTCCGTCGCCTCCTCCGCCTCCTCCGCCTCGGAGAGGACCTCGATGGCCAGCGCGAGCTGGTCGGGGGACAGCCGCGAGGCGAGCGTGAGGTGAGGCATCCAGCGACCGGGGGCGGCGTGGTCGACCGGCGCCGCGCCTCCTACGCTCTCGTGCACGTCGCGGTGCAGATCGAGCAGGTCGGCGGTCGGCACGAGGGCCCGGGCGAGCACCAGCCCCCGCGGGGGTCGGCCGAAGACGATCAGGCCGGCGAACGCGACCGGCAGGGGCAGCGCCGATGCGATGCGCCGGAGGCGCGGGTCGGCCCGGTCGTCGAACCCGGCCGCCACCGAGACGGAGACGTGCGGTGCGTTGGTCGCCCCCGAGTGGTGCGCGAGCGAGGGCAGACCGGCGTCGGCCAGCACCTGCCACGAGTCGCGGACGGCGCGGTCGGTCGTCTCGTCGAGGAGCAGTTCGATGCTGTGCACCCTCCGAGTCTGCTCCGACGCCGCACCCGTCGGCGCACCCGCAGTCGCACTCGTGCGAGGTGGCATCAGCACCCCTCCGGCTCTGCTAACATTGCCTGGTGCCAATCGGCCGCGAGCAGTTCGCGACCTGGTGGTCACGCCCCGATAGCTCAGTGGTAGAGCACTTCCATGGTAAGGAAGGGGTCGTCAGTTCAAACCTGACTCGGGGCTCCGGCTGTCACCATCCCGTCGCTGAGCGATCCGACGGGGTTCACAGCCTGCGGCGGGGTAGCTCAGTTGGTTAGAGCACACGGCTCATAATCGTGGTGTCGCGGGTTCGAGTCCCGCCCTCGCTACCGCAAGGCCCTCTTCGGAGGGCCTTCTCCCGTCATGCGGTGTCGACCCGCCCGGCCTTCACCGGTCGTGTGCCAGCGGCGGCGGCATAGCATGACGTATGTCCGCTCTCGCCGACCCCGTCAGCATCCGCAGCATCGGCACAGCCGTTCCCGACACCGTCATCCGTCAAGACCACATCCGCGACGTCTTCCGCTCGCAACCCGGGTTGAGCCGGCTGGCGACCCGGCTGGTGGGCTCCGTTTTCGACGCCGCCGCCATCGACACGCGGCACACGGTCATCGACGAGCTCGGCGTGGCCGTGCCCGACGCGACCGCGACCGCGCCCGACGTGACCGCGACCGTTCCCGACGCGGCCGCGACCGCGACCGACGCGATCGACGTCGAAGGCACCGCGACCCCGCCCGTCTTCCTCGACCCCGAGACCGGCCTGATCCTCGACCCCGGCACCGGGGCTCGCAACGACGTCTACGTCGAGCGCAGCCCGGCCCTCTTCGAGGCGGCCGCGCGCGATGCGCTCGATCGCGCCGACGGGATCACCGCCGCCGACGTCACGCACGTCGTCACGGTCTCGTGCACCGGGTTCTTCGCCCCGGGGCCCGACTACCTGCTCGTCCGGGCGCTCGGGCTCGCGCCGTCGACCCGGCGGCTGCACATCGGCTTCATGGGCTGCTACGGGGCGTTCCCCGCGATCCGCTCGGCCCGTGACACCTGCCTGGCCGACCCCGACGCCGTCGTGCTGGTCGTCTGCGCCGAGCTGTGCACGCTGCACCTCCGCAGCTCGTCCGACCCCGACGCGATCGTCGCGTCGTCCGTCTTCGCCGACGGAGCCGCCGCCGTGATCGTGACGGCCCGACCCGCACCGGCCGGCAGCCGGGTGCTCGACGTCGAGGCCCTCGAGACGGTGCTGACGCCGGTCGGCGAGGGCGACATGGCCTGGAGCATCGGCGACAGCGGCTTCGACATGGTGCTGAGCAGCTACGTCCCGCACATCGTCGAGGAGCACGTCGACGAGGCCCTCGCCGCACTCTGGGTCGACGGCCTGAGTGCCGCCGACGTCGATCTCTGGGCCGTGCATCCCGGCGGCCGCAGCATCGTCGACCGGGTGCAGAGCCGACTCGGCCTCGACGACGCCCAGATCGCGGCGTCGCGTCGGGTGCTGCGCGACTCGGGCAACATGTCGAGCGCGACGGTGCTCTTCGTGCTGCGCGAAGCCCTCGAGAGCGGAGGAGGCGCGTGGTCGTCCACCGCGCCTCCTCGGCCCCAGAGGATCGTCGCGATGGCGTTCGGACCCGGGCTGACGGTCGAGACGGGTTCGTTCCGCAGCCGGGTCGCGTCGTGAGCCGAGCGGCGGAGGCGGTCCGGGGCGACCGGCGCGTCGACCTGAGCCGCCGGGACGTCGGGCTCGTCGAGCTGATGGACGACCCCGCGTGCGACCTCGACCGCCTCGAGCGCACGTACGCGGCGTTCCCGCTCGTCAACGGCGTCGTCGCGGGGTGGGGGCGGGTCTACCGCGAGCTGCTGCGTCCCCTGCTGTCGGCGGAGCGGACGCTGCGGGTGCTCGATGTCGGCTCGGGCGGCGGAGACGTCGCACGGTGGCTGGTCCGACGCGCCCGACGCGACGGTCTGCGGCTGCAGGTCGTGGCGGTCGACCCTGACGAGCGGGCCCACGCATGGGCGTCCCGTCGACCCGAGCCCGGCGTCGAGTACCGCTGCGTGTCGAGCGGCGAGCTCGTGGCTGCGGGCGAGACGTTCGACGTGGTGATCTCCAATCACGTGCTGCATCACCTCGACGACGAGGCTCGCGAGTCCGTGCTCGCCGACAGCGAGCGCCTGGCCGACCGGCTCGTCGTGCACAGCGACATCCGGCGGGCCCGCCTCGCGTACCTGGGCTACTGGCTCGGCAGCCTGGTGCTCGACCGCCGGTCGTTCGTCCGGGTCGACGGCCTGCGATCGATCCGGCGGAGCTTCCGGGTCGACGAGCTGCGCGCCGTGGCCCCTCCCGGGTGGCGGGTCGTCGGGCGCGAGCCGTTCCGCCTGTGGCTCCTGCACGAGACGCCCGCCCCGGGCCGAGGAGGCGCGGTGTCGGAGTCGACGGCGGCCGGGGCCCCGCAGGCGGTTCGCCTCCCGGGAGGAGGCCGCGCATGATGCGGATGCACGACGTCGTCGTGGTGGGCGGCGGCTCGGTGGGGGTCTTCGCCGCGCTGCTGCTGGCCCGGCAGGGGGTCGACGTGGCGGTCTGGGAGCGCCGCGCCGCGCCTCCTGAGCTGTCTCGGGCGATCGGGATCCATCCGCCGTCGCTCCGGGCGTTCGAGGCCGTCGATCTGGCCGACGAGATCGTCGCCGGCGCGGTCCGCATCACCGATGCCGAGGCGCGGGGTTCGGGCCGCACCCTCGGCCGGCTGGGTTTCGGGGCGGCCGACAGCCGGTACCCGTTCGTCGCGGCGAGACCGCAGTCCGAGACCGAGCGGCTGCTGAGGGCCCGGCTCGAATCTGCGGCGCCGGGGTCGCTCCGCCGCGGCGTCGAGCTGCGATCGCTCGAGCAGAGCTCCGAGCACGTCGTGCTGCACGGGGTCGGCCCCGACGGTCCGGTCGAGATCGCGGCTCGATTCGTGCTGGCGGCCGACGGCGCCCGCAGCACCGTCCGGCGCCTTCTGGGCATCTCCGCCCCCGTCGTCGAGCGCGGCGACCACTACGCGATGGCGGACGTCCGAGACGACACGGGCGACGGCGACCGGGCCGTCGTCTCGGTCGAGCGCGCCGGGGTCGTCGAGTCGTTCCCGCTGCCGGGAGGCGTGCGCCGGTTCGTCGTCGCCACGGACGCTCCGGCCGAGAACGTGACGGCCGAGACCGTCGTGCGACTCGTGACGGAGCGGACCGGTCTCCCGCTCGACGCGGCGACCAGCACGATGACCAGCGCGTTCTCGGTGCGGACCCGGCTGGCGACCTCGACCGTGGCCGGACGCGTCGTTCTGCTCGGCGACGCGGCCCATCAGATCAGCCCGATCGGCGGTCAGGGGATGAACCTCGGCTGGCTCGACGCGCAGGCGGTCGTCCCGGTGGTCCGACAGGCCCTCCGTCGGGCCGGTGGGCGTCGCCTCGACCCTCAGGCGTTCGCCCGATACGAGGAGGCGCGGGGTCGGTCGGCCCGGCGTGCAGCCCGTCAGGCGCAGCTGAACACCGTGCTCGGCCGCCCGTGCGGACCGGTCGCCTCGGCGGTCCGTCAGAACGGGCTCCGTGTCGCCCTCGCTCTGCCGACCGCGAGGCTGCTGGCCGCCACCTACTCGATGCGGTTCGCCTGACCCGGGATCCGTCGACGTCGGGCCGGCCGCGACACCGTGGCGCCTGTGTCAGCCGGCGGTGAGAGCCGCGCCGCTCGTGGCGAGCTGGGCGACGAGCACGAGCGCCGCGAGCATGATCAGTCGGAACAGCAGTCGCGACGAGCGCCCTCGCACGACCGCGATCGCACCGACGACGGCCAGGGCGACGACGACCGCGGCCCCGGCCACCGCGAAGATCCCGGACTGCCGCTCGGCCGTGCCGCCGGTCGTGAGCTGACCGACGAGCGCGAGACCCGCCGCCGTGCCGAGCGCGCCGAACGCCACGAGCCCCGCGCGGAGCCGACCCAGTCGGTGCGGCAGCCCCACGACGCCGGTACGGGCGTCGTCGCCGAGATCGGGCAGGACGTTCGTGAAGTGGATGGCGACGCCGAACACGGCACCGACGCCGAGGGCCCAGACGGCGGGCGGCGTCGGCGGCGCCGCGGCGAGCGTGACGACCGCGGGCAGCACGCCGAAGCTGACGACGAAGGGGACGACCGATGCCACGGTTGACTTGAGCCCGGCGTTGTAGGCGAGGCCGGAGGCGACCAGGACGGCGTGGGCCACGCCCGTGCCGACGCCGAGGGTGAAGGGCAACACGAATCCGACGACGGCGCACGCCACGGCGACGGTCGTGACCGCTCGAGTGGAGACCAGCCCCCGGGCGATCGGCTTGTCGAGTCGCCCGACGGCACGATCGCGCTCGGCGTCGAGGAGGTCGTTCGACAGCCCGATCGTCAGCTGGCCGGCCAGCACCGCGAGGGCGACGACGGCGAGTCTGATGGGCGGGAGACCGACGGCGATGCCGAGCACGACGGTCAGCACGGTGACCATCAGGGTCGGCCCGGGGTGCGACGAGCGCCAGACGGCGCCGAGGAGCGTCACCTGCCGGCTCCCGTCGCTGTGGGCAGTGAGCGGACGATACGGAAAAGCGTGCCCGGACCGTGGAAGGCCCGGGCACGTGATCCGGTGCCCACCGGCCGCGGGAGCGAGCGGATCAGAACCAGCTCCAGACCGAGAGAGGACACCTGCGCCGAGTTACCATCCCAGACGTGGGTCGAGCATACGTCGACCCGGTCGCCGTGAACAGACCCGGACCGCGCCCACTCAGGCGCCGCGCCCCGTCTTCTGCTGCAGACGGTCGATGTGCTCGCTCGCCTCGGCCTTCGTCATGTCGGCGGGCAGCTCTTCTCCGGCCTCGCGGGCGAGGGTGTCGAGGTAGCTCTTCTGCGGGCCGGTGATCGGCTCGTCGCCCGTGACCCACTGCTCGGGGTCTTTCGAGGCGGTGTTCGAGGCGTCGGGGCGCTCGCCGCCCAGGGTCTCGCCGGCGGGGGCGCCGCCGCTCGGGGCCTGACCGCCGAGGGTCTCGCCGCCGGGGGTCGTCGTGGTGCTGTCGGCCGTGGTCTCGTCGCCCTCGGGCGCAGCGGGATCGACGGGGGTGATGTCGGGATCGATGTTGGAGTCGCTCATGACGCGACCGTACGCCGTGCCACCGACACCGGCCCGCTCGCGTACCCCGCTCGCTAGACTCGTCGGCGTGTCTGTGAATCCCGAGTTGTCAGGGCGGGTCTTCCCGCCGGCGCCGCCGTACCTGGTGGGCCGAGAGAAAGTGCGCGAATTCGCCCGGGCCACCGGCTCGACGAGTCCGCTGTCGCTCGACGTCGAGGCCGCCCGCGCCGCCGGTCACGCCGACGTCGTGGCACCGCCCACCTTCGCCGTCGTCGTCCAAGAGGCCACGCTGGCCCAGCTGCTCGCCGAGCCCGACGCGGGCATCGACTTCTCGCGGGTGGTGCACGGCGAGCAGAGCTTCTCGCTCTCCCGGCCGATCGTCGCCGGCGACGAGCTGACGGCGACCCTCACGGTCACCGGCGTGAAGACGCTGGGTGGCAACTCGATGGTCACCGCGTCGTCCGACATGGTCGACGCCGACGGCGCTCACGTCGTCACCGCCGTGTCGACGCTCGTCGTCCGCCCCGAAGACGACGGGTCCGACTCGTGAGCGGGCTCGCGGTCGGCCAGGTCGTCGCCGACAAGAGGTACCTCGTCACCCGCGACACCCTGGTGCGGTACGCCGGGGCGTCGGGTGACTTCAACCCGATCCACTACCGCGACGACGTCGCCGCGTCGGTCGGGCTGCCGGGCGTGCTCGCCCACGGCATGCTCACCATGGGCACCGCCGTCCAACCCGTCGTCGAGTGGCTCGAGGGCTCGGGCGATGACGCCGGGGTGCTCGGCTGGGTCAGCGGGTACCAGGTGCGCTTCACGCGACCCGTCGTCGTCGACCCGGTCGTCGGCGCCGAGATCGCCGTCACCGCGACCATCGCCCGCCTCGACGAGGCGGCGGGCACCGCGCGCGTCGACCTCACCGTGACCTACGCCGACAAGACCGTCCTGGGCAAGGCCCAGGTCGTGGTGACGCTGGCGTGACGACCCTCGCCGAGCTCACCACGATGCAGGTGGGCGGCACCCCCGCTCGCCTGGTCGAGGCCACCACCACCGACGAGCTCCTCGCCGCAGTGCGAGACGCGTCGGCCGACGGCGAGCCGTGGTTCGTGCTCGGCGGCGGGTCGAACACCGTCGCCTCCGATCAGCCGTTCGACGGCACGGTCGTCCGTGTCGCGACGCGGGGCGTCGACCGGGTGGCCTCCGACGACGGCCTCGTGCACCTCCGCGTGGCCGCCGGCGAACCGTGGGACGATCTCGTCGCCGCCACCGTCGACCAGGGGCTGTCGGGTCTCGAGGCCCTGAGCGGCATCCCCGGCTCGACCGGGGCGTCGCCGATCCAGAACATCGGCGCCTACGGCCAGGAGGTCGCATCGACCCTGGTCGCCGTCGACTTCCTCGACGACGGATCAGGCGAGTTCGTGCGCATCCCGGCCGCCAATCTCGAGCTCGGCTACCGCACGAGCGTCTTCAAGAAGGGGCGACGCGGTGTCGTCACCGCCGTCGAGTTCGCCCTCGTCGACGAGGGCGGCGTCAGCGAGCAGGTCGCCTATCCGCAGCTCGCCAAGGCCCTCGGGGTCGAGCTCGGCGCCCGGGTGTCCGTCGCCGACGTACGGGCCAGCGTCCTGGCGCTGCGTGCCGCCAAGGGCATGGTGCTCGACGCGACCGACCGCGACACCGCCTCGAGCGGCTCCTTCTTCACGAACCCGATCGTCTCGCGGGCCGTCGCGGCCGAGCTGCCTGCCGACGCTCCGCGATGGCGACTCGAACCCGACGCCGAGCCCCGCGTCGTTCCCCTCGGTGAAGAGCCGGCCGCGCCGCCGCCGGCACGCACGGGGGCGGTCAAGCTCAGCGCCGCCTGGCTGATCGAGAACGCCGGCATCGGTCGCGGCTTCCGCCTCCCGGGCTCCGGAGCCGCCATCTCGTCGAAGCACACGCTGGCGATCACGAACCGGGGCGCGGCGACGGGCGACGAGGTCGTCGAGCTCGCACGGTTCGTCCAGCAGCGGGTGACGGCCGAGTTCGGAGTCGTGCTGCACCCCGAGCCCGTGCTCCTCGGCCTCGCGATCTAGCCCCGCCGGTCGCTCGGCAGGTAGCCCCGCTCGATCGCCAGGGTCACGGCGCGGGTGCGATCGCCGACGCCGAGCTTGCCGAAGACGTGCACCAGGTGCGTCTTGACGGTGGGCTCGCCGATGAACAGCCGTCGGGCGATCTCGGGGTTCGAGCAGCCCGCCGCGACCAGGGTCAGCACCTCGGTCTCGCGGGGGCTGAGCGGGTTGTCGTCTCCGGCGCCCGGGGCGGGCCCTCGGCGGGCCGAACCCACGAGACGCGCGGCCAGCGCCGGCGCCAGGGCGACCTGACCCGCGACGACGGCACGCAGCCCGGCGAGCAGCTCGTCCTCCGGAGACGCCTTCAGCAGATAGCCGCTCGCACCCGCCTCGATCGCCGAGAGAAGGTGGTCGTCGGTCTCGTAGGTGGTCAGCACGACCACGCGCGTGGTCGGTCTCGCCGCCAGCACGGCCTCCGTCGCGGCGACGCCGTCGAGGCCCGGCATGCGGAGGTCCATGACGACCAGATCGGGCTGCAGAGCGGCGGCGAGGGCCACGGCCTCGAGCCCGTCGCTCGCCTGTCCGACGACGTCGAAGTCGTCGGTCGCCCCCAGGAGGGCCGCGACGCCCTGGCGGACGATCGGATGGTCGTCGGCGACCAGCGTCCGGAACACCGTCACGACGGGACTTCCCCGGCGAAGGCGGGCCGAGCGTCGACCGCCGGGGGCGACGTCGGGGCGGCCGCGCCCGCCTCGAGCGGCAGCCCGCACGTGATGGTCGTGCCCGAGGGGCTGCTGGCGATCGAGAACGATCCGCCGGCGAGTGCGATGCGCTCGCGCAGACCGGGCAGCCCGAAGCCGGTGGAGGGCGACTCGGGGTCGAAGCCGCGCCCGTCGTCGGCGACGCTCAGCTCCGCCGTGCCGCGCCGGGCGGAGAGCACGACCCGAGCCGTGGGCGACGCACTGTGCTTGCGGATGTTGGCCAGCGCCTCCTGCACGACCCTGATCAGCACGACCTGCAGGTCGCGCGGCAGGTCGACCGCCTCGACCCGCACCGAGACGTCGACGCCGCTCTCGCGTCGGAACCTCTCGGCGACGCGTTCGACGGCCGCGGCGACGTCGTGACCGGTCAGCCCCGAGGAGGCGGTGGCCGCGACGAGCGTGCGCGCCTCGGTGAGCGCCTCCCGCGCCGCCGACTCGATCGTGGTCAGCCGGTCGAGCGCCCCGTCGACATCGCCCTCGGCGAGCGTGCGACGCGTGCGCTGGGTCAGCATGACGACGCCGGTGAGACTCTGCGCGATGGTGTCGTGGATCTCGCGGGCGAGCCGCTCGCGCTCCGTGCTGCCGCCGATGTCGCGGTTGCGCGCCGCCAGCTCGGCCTGGGCCTCGCGCAGCTCGTCGAGCAGGCGGCCGCGCTCGATCCCGACCCGGGCGATGGTGGTGATCCAGAGGCCGAGCGCGATGCTGAAGACGAGCGAGAGGGCCTCGCTGGTCACCACGGTCGCCAGTGTCTCGGGCGACCAGCCGAGACTGATCACGAAGCCGGTCGAGATCGCCAGGCAGAGTGCGACGTTCGCCGTGATCGCCGAACGGATCGTCGGCATGAGGGTCCACAGGGTCGGCATGAGAAACGCCTGCACGGCGGCGAACCCGGGCGTGGTGGCGACGGCCGCGCCGCCGACCGCGACGACGGCCGAGGCCGCGACGACCGCCGATCGCGACAGCAGCCCGTCGTCGCGGCGGATCACCGGGCGGACGACGGCGACCCAGACGACCACGAGCCCCGCCACGACCGCGAGGGACGCCCCCGTCGGCCGGTCCGACGACGAGCCGAGCACGGCCAGGACGACCACGGTGAGACCCAGGCCCGCGTCCCACCACCGCATCGAGATCGCGGTGCCCGCCGGGGCGGCCTGCTCGGCGTCGCTGCGGCCTCTGTCCATGCCCGTCACGCTAGCGCCCGCCACACCGGCCCGGTCACCCCGGCACCCGTCACGTGTCCTTCCTGATCCAGCGGAAGGTCAGCACCGAGGCCGCGGCGCCGGCCACGAGCCAGACGGCCAGCCAGAGCGCGACCCTCGGGAGGTCCCACGAGCCGCCGGCCTCGGCCGCCGCGAACGTGTCGGGCAGGAACACGCTGCGCATGCCCTGGGCCAGCCATTTCAGCGGGAACACCGACGCCACGCTCTGCAGCCACTCGGGCAGCTGGGTGAAGGGCAGGTACACGCCCGAGATGAACTGCAGCACGAGGGTGATCGGCACGATCACCGCCGTGGCGCTCTTGCCGCTGCGGGGCACCCGCGACAGAGCGATGCCGACGAGCGCCGACGTGGCGATGCCCAGCAGGTACACCCAGGCGAAGGTCGCCCACGACGAGGCGTCGGCGGGCAGCGGTACGCCGAACAGCAGGCGGGCGACGAGCACGAGCAGGGCGACCTGCAGCAGGCTCGTGACGAGCACCTGGCCCAGCTTGCCGACGAAGTACGAGGCGACCGGCAGAGGCGTGCCCGCCAGGCGCTTGAGGGTGCCGTCGCCGCGTTCGAGGGCGATGTCGACCGCGAGATTCTGCACGCCCGACAGCAGGATGCCCGCCGCGATCATGCCGGGCAGGTAGAACGCCGCGGCGCCGACCTCGCTGCCGTCGGCCCGGGTGCCGAACGACCCCGACGCGCTGAAGGCGGTCGAGAAGATCGCCAGCATCACGATCGGGAACAGGAACGTGAAGAACACGGTGTCGCCGGCTCGGAAGTAGGCGCGCACCTCGTAGCGCGTGCGGCTGGCGCCGAGCGCGAGGGTCCTCACGACGTCACCCCCGCCGAGGAGGCGCGGTGTCCGTCGGTCGCGCCCCGCGCCTCCTCGACGCCCCCGGCCTCCTGCTCCGCTCGCGCCACCAGGTCGAGATAGACGTCCTCCAACGACGGCCGGATCACCTCGAGCGACCGGGGCTCGCCGCCGTCGGCGTGCAGGCGGGCGACCAGAGCGCCCGGCTCGGTGGTGCGGACCTCGTGCCGTCCGTCGTCGTCGAGCCAGCTCACCCGGGGCGTGCGCGCCTCCTCGTCGCCGAGCTCGTCCGGTCGCCCGAGGGCGACCAGCCGGCCGCCGGTCACCACGGCGACCCGGTCGCTCAGCTGGGCCGCCTCGTCGAGGTAGTGGGTCGTCAGGACGATGCTCGTGCCGTCGGAGGACAGCGAGCGGATGAGCTGCCAGAACTGACGCCGGGCCTCGGGGTCGAAACCGGTGGTCGGCTCGTCGAGGAACAGCAGCTCGGGTCGGCCGACGACCCCGAGGGCGACGTCGACGCGTCGACGCTGCCCGCCCGACAGCGAGCGGATGCGGGCGTCGGCCTTGTGCTCCAACCCGACGGCCACGAGCACCTCGTCGACGTCGCGGGGCCGGGGGTAGAAGCCCGCGAAGTGCGCGATCTGCTCGCGGACGGTCGCGGTGCCCTGGTCGCCCGAGCTCTGGAGCACGATGCCGAGCCGGGCCTTCCAGTCGAGCCCCCCGTGGCGCGGGTCGACGCCGAGCACCGAGACGTCGCCGCCGGTGCGGTCCCGGTAGCCCTCGAGGATCTCGATGGTGGTCGATTTGCCGGCGCCGTTCGGGCCGAGCAGCCCGAGGGTCTCGCCCGGTTCGACATCGAACGAGACGCCCTGCAGGGCCCTGGTCGCGCCGTAGCTCTTCGTGAGGTCGCGCACACGCACGACGGGTTCTGAGGTCATGTCACCAGAGTGCGCCGTCGACGACCGGCGTACCAGGGTGGATCGGACGACCAGGGGTCGTCCGATCGGACGACCCCTCGTCGCTCGGCGCCGTGCTAGGCGAAGAGGCGCTGCAGGCGTCGGACGCCCTCGAGCAGCTCGTCGTCGCCGAGCGCGTACGACAGCCGCAGGTAGCCGCTCGGCCCGAACGCCTCGCCGGGCACCACGGCGACGTCGGCCTGCTCGAGGATGAGGTCCGCGAGCTCGAGCGAGGTGGTGGGCGTGACGCCGTTCCACTCGCGGCCGAGCAGACCGGTGACGTCGGGATAGACGTAGAAGGCGCCCTCGGGGGTCGGGGTGACGACGCCCTCGATGGCGTTCAGCTCGCGCACGATCGTCGCGCGACGGGCGTCGAAGGAGGCGCGCATCGCCTCGACCGCGTTCTGGGAGCCGGTCAGCGCGGCGATCGCGGCGCGCTGAGACACGTTCGACACGTTCGAGGTCAGGTGCGACTGCAGATTCGCGGCACCGGCGATCACGTCGGTCGGGCCGATCATCCAGCCGACCCGCCAGCCGGTCATGGCATAGGTCTTCGCGACGCCGTTGACGAGGATCGTCTGGTCGGCCAGCTCGGGGACGGCCTGCGTGATCGAGGTCGCGACGACCCCGTCGTAGGTGAGGTTCTGGTAGATCTCGTCGGTGACGACCCAGACGCCGTGCTCGAGGGCCCAGCGGCCGACGGCCTCGACCTCGGCGGGGGAGTAGACGGCCCCCGTGGGGTTCGACGGCGAGCAGAACAGCAGCACCTTGGTCTGCTCGGTGCGGGCGGCCTCGAGCTGGTCGACGGTCACCTTGTAGCCCTGGTCGGCCCCCGCGAAGACCTCGACCGCCACGCCGCCGGCGAGGGCGATGGCCTCGGGGTAGGTCGTCCAGTACGGGGCCGGCAGCAGGACCTCGTCGCCGTCGTCGAGAAGCGCTTGGAACGCCTGGTAGACGGCCTGCTTGCCGCCGTTGGTGACGATCACCTGCGAGGTCGTGACCGTCGTGCCGCTGTCGCGGAGCGTCTTGGCGACGATTGCCTCGCGCAGCTCGGTCAGACCGGCGGCCGCCGAGTACCGGTGGTTGCGGGGGTCGCGAACCGCAGCCGCCGCCGCCTCGACGATGTGGTCGGGGGTGGCGAAGTCGGGCTCGCCCGGACCGTAGCTGATGATCGGACGCCCTGCGGCGACGAGGGACTTCGCCTTGGCGTCGACCTTCAGGGTCGCGGACTCGGCGATGGAGGCGATGCGGGACGAGAGGCGGCGCGCTGGCGTGGTCACGCCCGCCAGCCTAGCCCGCGGCCTCGGCTTTACACCGGCCCGGGCGGTCGCCTACACTTGTCGAGGCGGTCGATGATCGCCAAGCTTTTGCGCGCCTCACGGCGTCGCTCACCGCCGTTGTTCAGGTGGTGGGGGCTTGGCATCGACACCGAAGGGCGGTGGCTCAATTGGTAGAGCAGCGGTCTCCAAAACCGCAGGTTGCAGGTTCGAGTCCTGTCCGCCCTGCAGCCCGGTCGGGCCGTCGCGACTGATCCAGCAGGTTTCAGCGCGACGGTCCGAATCACGGACACAGGCCTGCGGGCCGAGCTCGGAAGGTACCCACAGTGGCGAGAAAAGACGTTGACGTTCCCAGCGAGGACGTCGTCGACAAGGCGAAGAAAGACACCGCGGCACGTCGCGGTCCCTTCGCCCGGATCGCCCTGTTCATCCGGCAGGTGATCAACGAGCTCAAGAAGGTCGTCACCCCGACCCGCAAAGAGCTGTTCAGCTACACGGGCGTCGTGCTCGTCTTCGTCGTCATCATGATGGCGCTGGTCAGCGGTCTCGACACGGTGTTCGGCATCGTCGTCGGCTACGTCTTCGGCAACGGCCCCACCGGCAGCTGAGTCCGGCGTCGCTCCTGACGCCACACGCGATCCGGCCCCGCCCGACGGCCAGCCGATCCGAACCCCACGAACGGAAGTAGAACCCTTTGCCTGACAACGAGCGCGACGACATCGATCTCGCCACCGCTGCGGAGCAGTCCTCCGAGGTCGAAGAGGCCCAAGAGGGCGGCACGCTGGCCGCTGACGAGGACTCCGTCGAGCCCGCCGAGAGCGAGGCCATCACGGTCGTCGACGACGGCGAGGCCGGCACCGACAGCACCGACGACCTCGATGGTCTGCTCGACACGCTGGCCGAGGCCCGCGACCCCGAGGCCGACGCCATCGTCGACGACGCTCTCGACATCGACGACGCCGCCGAGGCGGAGGCCGCCGTCGAGGCGACCGACGATGAGGCCGAGACCGAGGCCGAAGACGCCGCGGTCGAGTCCGACACCGTGGTCACCGCCGACGCCGACGTCGAGATCGACTCCTCGTCCGACGACGTGGTCGTCGCCGAGGCCGAGCAGTCCGTCCAGGACGCCGACGCGCAGGCCGCGTTCGGCGACGAGGTGCTCGACGGCGACGACGTCGCCACCGACGACGAGGCCGAGCCCGTCGAGGTCGACCCCTATGAGGAGTTCCGCTCCGAGCTGCGCGGCAAGCCCGGCAAGTGGTACGTCATCCACAGCTACGCCGGCTTCGAGCGCCGCGTGAAGCAGAACATCGAGAACCGCATGGTCTCCATGACCATGGAGGACTACATCTACCAGGTCGAGGTCCCCATGGAGGACGTCGTCGAGATCAAGAACGGGCAGCGCAAGCTGGTCACCCGTGTGCGGATCCCCGGCTACGTGCTGGTGCGCATCGATCTCAACGAAGACAGCTGGTCGGTCGTCCGCCACACCCCCGGTGTCACCGGCTTCGTGGGCAACGCCCACAACCCGACGCCGCTGCGTTTCGAGGAGGCCTTCAACATGCTGAAGAGCCTCGTGCAGATCGACACGACCCCGGCACCCGTCAAGGGCGGCGCCAAGGGCGGCAAGCAGGCCCAGCGCGTCATCCCCGCCGAGGTCGATTTCGAGATCGGCGAGACGATCACGATCAAAGAGGGGTCGTTCGCCGGTCTTCCCGGTACGATCAACGAGATCAAACCCGAGAGCGGCAAGCTCACGGTGCTCGTCTCGCTCTTCGAGCGTGAGACACCGGTCGAGCTGAGCTTCGACCAGGTCACCAAGCTCTAACACCTCCGTGACGTGGTGCGCCTCCGGGCGGACCACCCCACGCCGACAGATCACCGGAGTCCGCCAGCGGGCCACCGGGAGAGCGGACTGCGACCGCAGCCGGCTCGACACCCACAAGAAGGAAAAGAAGAATGGCACCGAAAAAGAAGGTCACGGGTCTGATCAAGCTTCAGATCAACGCCGGCGCCGCGAACCCCGCCCCGCCCATCGGCCCGGCCCTGGGTCAGCACGGCGTGAACATCATGGAGTTCTGCAAGGCGTACAACGCCGCGACCGAGTCGCAGCGCGGCAACGTCGTCCCGGTCGAGATCACCGTGTACGAAGACCGTTCGTTCACGTTCATCCTGAAGACCCCGCCCGCGGCGGAGCTCATCAAGAAGGCGGCCGGCGTCGCCAAGGGATCCGGCACCCCGCACACCGACAAGGTCGGCAAGCTGACCATGGACCAGGTCCGCGAGATCGCCACCACCAAGCAGGCCGACCTGAACGCCAACGACATCGACGCCGCGGCGAAGATCATCGCCGGCACCGCCCGTTCCATGGGCATCACGGTGGACGCGTAAGCACACGCCCCCGGGCACCCCACCACCCCAGACATCCGTGGGAGAGCCGGCCAGGCTCGTAACCACACTCTCGAAATCAGGAGATTTCCGCATGGCTCAGAAGTCCAAGGCGTACCGCGCCGCTGCCGAGAAGATCGAGGCAGGCAAGTTCTACAGCACCAGCGAGGCCGTCGCCGTCGCTCGCGAGACCGGTTCGAAGAAGTTCGACTCGACCGTCGAGGTCGCGCTCAAGCTCGGCGTCGACCCCCGCAAGGCGGACCAGATGGTCCGTGGCACGGTCATCCTGCCGCACGGCACGGGTAAGACCGCCCGCGTCATCGTCTTCGCGACCGGTGCGGCAGCCGAGGCGGCTCTCGCCGCCGGCGCCGACGAGGTCGGTGGCGACGAGCTCATCGAGAAGGTCGCCGGCGGTTACACGTCGTTCGACTCCGCGGTCTCGACCCCCGAGCTCATGGGCAAGGTCGGCCGTCTCGGTAAGGTCCTCGGCCCGCGCGGTCTGATGCCCAACCCGAAGACCGGCACCGTGACGCCGAACGTGGCTCAGGCCGTCAACGACATCAAGGGCGGAAAGATCGAGTTCCGTGTCGACAAGCACTCCAACGTGCACTTCGTCATCGGCAAGGCCGGCTTCTCGGAAGAGCAGCTGAACACCAACCTCGACGCCGCGCTCGACGAGGTCGTCCGCCTCAAGCCGTCGTCCTCGAAGGGCCGTTACATCACCAAGGGCACGCTGTCGACCACCTTCGGTCCCGGCATCCCCCTCGACATCAACGTCTTCTAGGCTTCAGCCTCGATCACACCGATCGTCACGACAGGCCGTCCCGCTCTCGAGCGGGGCGGCCTTCGTCGTCCCCTGGCACGATGGCCGGGTGACCGTCTCCATCCGCCTCGCCGCCGCTCCCGACGTCCGACCGCTCGCGCACGTCGCAGCCGTCACGTTCCCTCTGGCCTGCCCACCCGGCACGCCCCTCGTCGAGATCGCCCGGTTCGTCACCACCACCCTCAGCGCCGAGCGGTTCGCCGAGTACCTGGACGACCCCGCGCGGACCCTCCTCGTCGCCGTCGACGAGGAGATCGCAGATGTCGTCGGCTACGCGATGCTGATCGATGGCGAGCCGTCCGACGCCGACGTCGCCTCAGCCGTGACGGCCCGGCCCACGGTCGAGCTGAGCAAGTTCTACGTGATGCCCGACCGGCACGGGCAGGGCGTGGCGGCGCGCATGATGGCCGCGGTCTTCGAGGCCGCCGCCACCGATGGCGCCGAGTCCGTCTGGCTCGGCGTCAACGGCGAGAACGTGCGCGCTCAGGCGTTCTACGCCGGGCGGGGCTTCGAGACCGTGGGTGCGAGGCGCTTCGTCGTGGGCGGTCGCGAGCACGACGACCTCGTGCTCGAGTGCGCCGTCTGACACGCTGCCGGCAGCAGGGTCACTCGTCGCCGACGCGCAGCACCAGCTTGCCGCGGGTGTGCCCCTGGGCGAGCCTCCGCTGGGCGTCCGCCGCGTCAGCGAGGTCGTAGACGTCGTCGATGTACACCCGGACGTCGCCCGAGTCGAGGAGGCGCGTGACGACGGCCAGGGTCGCCGCGTCGGGGGTCACCGCGAAGCCCGTCGAGCGGACGCCCGCCTCGGTCGCCAGCTCGGCGACGGCGGGCCAGGTCGACGGCGACGCGTGCACGAGCAGCCCGCCCGGTCGGAGAACCGGGAGCGATCGTCTGGCGACGTCGACGTCGTCGAGGAGGTCGACCACGACGTCGATGTCCCGCACCGTGCGGTCGAACTCCGAGACGGAGTAGTCGACGACCTCGGCCGCTCCGAGTTCGCGGAGCCAGCCCGAGTTCCGACTCGAACCCGTCGCCACGACGTGCGCCCCGAAGTACGAGGCGAACTGCACGGCGAAGTGCCCGACCCCGCCCGCGCCCGCGTGGACGAGGATGCGCTGGCCCTCGTGGGCCTTGGCGAGGTCGACGACGAGGCCCCAGGCGGTCAGGGCCGCGAGCGGCACACCCGCCGCCTCGACATGCGAGAGCGCGGGGGGTTTGCGGGTGACCGACTGCGCGGGCACGCTGACGTAGGGGGCGTAGCTGCCGCCTCCTCGGGGGAACGCGGTCATGCCGTAGACGGCGTCGCCGACCCGGAGGGGATGGGCCGCGTACGGCGTCTCGACGACGACCCCGCTGAAGTCGCGCCCGGGTACGACGGGGAACGCGGTGGGGGCGACGCCGTCCCCGAGACCCTCGCGCGCCTCCTCGTCGCAGCGGTTGACCCCGGCCGCCACGACCTCGATCAGCACCTCGCTGCCGATCCGTCGGGGCCGGGGGACGTCTCGGGCGACGATCCGATCGGCACCGCCCGTCTCGTCGATCACCATCGCGCGCATCGTCGTCGCCATCGTCGTCGTCATCGCTCTCCCTCGGACCCCTGGGCGCGGTGCACGTCAGGTGCACGGCCGGCCTTCGCGGGTCCTCCCCAGTAAAGGGCGACCGTGAGTCGGACGTGTTTCGACGGTGTCACTGCTCGGAGAAGTCTCGACGGGGCGAGCGGAGCAGCAACGCGCGGCCCGGCCGCGGAGTCAGCGCAGCGGGTCGTACGGCGGGGGCTCGTACGCGCGGCGACCGAGCGCGAAGGGGTCGACGGGCGCCTGCCGCGCGAGGGTGTCGAGCACGTGGTCGGCGAGCGTGACGAGGCGGTGGATCTCGTCGTCGTCGCGGTCGACCCAGCGGCTGAGGGGCACCTCGTCGACGGGCACGAAGTCGAGGTGCTGCTCCCAGACGACGAGGGTGCGCTCGGCGCCGAGCACGTACTGCTGCCAGAACACCTGACGCAGGTACGTGCGCGGGATGCTCGTCCACGCCTTCTTGGTCGTCTTGATCTCGCAGAGCTCGACCCGGCCGTCGGGCCGGACGGCGACACCGTCGGGGGTCGCGAGGTGGCGGCGCTGGTCGGCGGCGTGGAACAGCTTCGAGCTGGGCTCGATGCCGTGCTCGCGCAGCACCCAGCGGGCGATCTCGGGCTCGCGCGCACGACCGTGATCGGTGTAGGCGTTGCCGCCGAAGCCGTTGCCGTACATCTTGTCGAGCACGACCGCCTGCACGGCCTTCGCGCTCGACAGGCGGGCCACGTCCGTGGCCGTGATGCCCTGGCTGCGGGCCCGGAGCCAGGCGATGCGGTCGGTCGAGTCGGCCAGCACGCGGGTCTCGTGGGCGGGGAGGCGGAGTCGCCGAGGAGGCGCGGGCTCGGTCTCGTCGTCGTCCCACAGGGAGAGCATGGGCTGGACGACGGTCATGCCTCCATTGTCGCTCGTCGAGGCGGCTCGATCGAACCGGCGGAGACCGTGTCGGCCGGACTCGGCCGGAGTCGGGGCGTGTCGCACGGAGCGGGCGCCTGCCTCGTGCGTCAGACCGCGGCGGCGAGCTCGTCGATGGCGGCGGGGGAGAGGGCGTGGTGGATCGCGAGCATGCTCGCCCCGATCATCGCCGCCCGGTCGCCCGACCGGGACTGCACGATGCTGAGGTGCTCGGTGGCGAGGGGCATCGACCGCGTGTACACGATCTCGCGCACCCCGGCGATGAGGTGCTCGCCCGCCTGGGCCATCGAGCCGCCGATGGCGATGACCGACGGGTTGATGACGTTGACGCAGGCGGTCAGGACCTCGCCGAGATCGCGACCGGCCTGACGGACGGCCTGGATCGCCTCGATGTCGCCTCGACGGACGAGATCGATGACCTCGCGACCGCCGGCCACGTCGCGGCCCGAGGCGCGCAGCGCGCGGGCGATGGCGGGCCCCGAGGCGACGGCCTCGAGGCAGCCCACGTTGCCGCAGTGGCAGGCGATGCCCGCGCCGCGGGGGATCTGCACGTGCCCGATGTCACCGGCGATCCCCTGCGCGCCGCGCTGCAGGCGACCGCCCGAGATGATGCCCGAGCCGATGCCGGTGGCGACCTTGACGAAGAGGAAGTGGTCGGTGTCGGGGAACGCGTGACCGCGCTCGCCGAGGGCCATGATGTTGACGTCGTTGTCGACGAGCACGGGCACGTCGAGGTGACGCCGCATCCAGCCGGGCACGTCGAAGCCGTCCCAGCCGGGCATGATCGGCGGGTTCACGGGGCGGCCCGTGCCGAACTGGACGGGGCCGGGCAGGCCGATGCCCACGCCGATCAGGTCGTCCCGACTGCGGCTGAAGCCCGAGAGGAGCGTGTCGGCCGCGGTGAGGAGGGCCGTCAACCCGGCCACCGGGCCGTCGGCGATGTCGATCTCGGTACGCAGCACGGCGAGCTCGTCGCCCATCAGATCCGTCAGGGCGACGTTCAGATGCCCCGCCCCGAAGTCGGCGCCGAGCACCACCCTGGCCGACGGGACGAGGGCGACCCGCGACGGCGGGCGACCCCCCGTGGAGACCGCGTCGGCGAAGGGGCCGACGAGACCGAGCTCGATGAGCGCGTCGAGTCGCAGGCCGATCGTCGAGCGGGCCAGCCCCGTCATGGTCGCGAGCTCGGCGCGAGTCCGCGGCCGACCGTCGCGGAGCAGCTGGAAGAGCTCGCTCGCGCCGGCGCTCCCCAGCGCCGACGACCGGGTCGTGTCGGACATGTGAGCAGTAAAGCACAGGCGGAGATGACGATCGAGACAAGCTCGTCGATTCACGACGACTTTTGCTTGCGCGTCGACAGAAGCGGTCCTATGGTGAGTCTCGATCACCGGCGATCGACTCCCGAACGGGGGTGGTTCCGTCGGTGCCGCCACCACTCGAAGAGGAGTCCATCAGGTGACATCACCGATCTCGGTCCAGCTCTACACCGTCAGGGACGCCATCGCGGCGGACCTGCCCGGCACCCTCCAGCGCCTCGCCGACATCGGCTACACGCAGGTCGAGCCGTGGGGGTTCGTCGAACGGGTCGACGAGTACGCGGAGGCCCTCCCGGCCGCCGGCCTCACCGCGCCGAGCGCCCACGCCAAGCTCGTCGGACAGGACCTCCAGCCGATCTTCGAGGCCGCGGTGCGCCTGGGCGTCTCGACGGTCATCGACCCGCACATCGACGAGACGCGCTGGATCACCCGCGAAGACGTCGAGGCCGTCGCCGCCGAGCTGGGCGAGGTCGCCGAGGCGGCGCGTGCGCACGGTCTCACCGTGGGGTACCACAACCACGCGTTCGAGCTCGAGAACCTCATCGACGGCACCCCGGCCCTCGAGGTCTTCGCGGCGGCGCTGCCCGCCGACGTCGTGCTCGAGATCGACACCTACTGGGTGGAGGTCGGGGGCGTGGACGCCGCCGAGCTGCTCGCCCGCCTGGGCGACCGCGTGCGGTTCCTGCACATCAAGGACGGTCCGAAGACGAAGGACGACACCGAGCAGGTCGCCGTCGGCCGGGGCACGATGCCCGTCCGCGACATCCTGCGCGCCGCACCGCAGGCGCTCGCCGTCGTCGAGCTCGACGATCACAACGGCGACGTCTTCACGGCGCTCGAGCAGAGCCACTCGTTCCTGGACGGGGTGCGCGCATGACCGACACGACCACGGCCTCCGCGACCACCGCCTCCTCGGGGGGCCCCTCCGCCGTGGCGAAGACCGGGCCCGTCGGAGTCGGCGTCATCGGCGCCGGCGTCATCAGCGACCAGTACCTCGGCAACCTGACGCGGTTCCCCGATCTGAAGGTGCTGTTCATCGCCGACATCGACGAGGCGCGCGCCGCGGCGCAGGCCGAGAAGTGGGGCGTCCCGGCCAGCGGTTCGGTCGACGACCTGCTCGCCGTCGACGACGTCGAGATCGTCGTCAACCTGACCATCCCGGCCGCTCACGTGGAGGTGGCCCTCAAGGCCGTGGCCGCCGGCAAGCACGTCTGGGGCGAGAAGCCCTACGCGCTCGACCGCGAGAGCGGGGCGCGACTGCTCGCCGCGGCGAAGGAGGCCGGCGTGCGGGTGGCCGTGGCCCCCGACACGTTCCTCGGCGCCGGGCTCCAGACGGGTCTCCGCGTCGTCCGCCGCGGCGACATCGGCACGCCTCTCACCGGGCTGGCGCTGTTCCAGGTGCCCGGCCCCGAGTCGTGGCACCCGAGCCCCGAGTTCCTGTTCGCCTACGGCGCCGGGCCGATGTTCGACGTCGGGCCGTACTACCTCACGACGCTCGTGCAGGTCTTCGGCCCGGTCGCGAAGGTCACGGCGACGTCGTCGAAGGCGCGCGACACCCGCACGATCGGCTCGGGCCCCAAGGCGGGGACGGTGTTCCCCGTCGAGGTGCCGACGCACATCAGCGCGCTGCTCGAGTTCGAGAGCGGCGCGAGCGCGCAGGCGGTCTTCAGCTTCGACTCGAAGCTGGCCCGTGCGGGCTTCGTCGAGATCGCCGGCACGGAGGGCACGGCCGTGTTCCCCGACCCGAACGAGTTCGAGGGCGACACGCTCGTGCACACCGGCGCCGACGAGCCGACGGTCGTGCCGTCGAGCGGATCGACCTTCACCCGCGGCACCGGCGTCGCCGAGCTGGCGCAGGCCATCCGCGGCGGTCGGCGCGAGCGGGTGCCCGGCGAGCTCGCGTTCCACGTGCTCGACGTCATGGTCTCGCTCGCCGAGTCGGCCGATCGCCACGAAGGCGTCGTCGTCGACTCGACCCTCGAACCGACACCCGAGCTGCCGGAGGACTGGGACCCTTCGGTCGCGACCCTCGGCTGAACCGCCACCGACGCCCGGCCCCGGGCGCCCCTCGACGACGAGACCGGCACCCGGGGCCCCGGGCCGCAGCACCCCCGCCCCACCCCACAGACCGCACCACCGACGCACAGCACCAGAGACACAGCACCAGAGACACAGCACCACCAGCACCTTCCCTACTCGAAGAAGAGAAATCTCGAAGATGAGACACCAGGAGAAGTCATGACGAACAAGACCCGTTGGATCGCAGCACTGGCCGTAGGAGTCGTGGCCGCAGGGTCGATGACCGCCTGCTCCGCCTCAGGCGGCGACGGCGACAGCAAGACGATCACGTACTGGGCCAGCAACCAGGCCCCCACGGTCGAGAAGGACGCGGAGATCCTCCAGGAGTCCATCGACCGCTACACGGAGGAGACCGGGGTCGAGGTCGAGCTCGAGGTCATCCCGTGGTCCGACCTCTACAACCGCATCCTCACCGCCGTGTCGAGCGGCGAGGGCCCCGACGTGCTGAACATCGGCAACACATGGGCGGTGTCGCTGCAGTCGAGCGGCGCGTTCGTCCCGTGGGAGGGCGACCCGCTCGAGGCCGTCGGCGGGCAGGACCGCTTCGTGCAGTCCAGCTTCGCGACCGGTGGCGCCGAGGGGCAGGCTCCGACGTCGGTGCCGCTCTACGGTCTCTCGTACTCGCTGTACTACAACACGGCCATGTTCGAGGCGGCCGGCATCACCGACCCGCCCGCCACGTGGGACGAGTTCGTCGAGGATGCCAAGAAGCTGACGATCGACACCGACGGCGACGGCGAGATCGACCAGTGGGGCGTGACCATGGCGGGCTCGAGCATCTCGAACAACTCGCACCAGGCGTTCGTCCGGGGTCTGCAGAACGGCGGGGCCCTGTACGACGACAGCGGCGAGCCCGACTTCGCGAACGACGGCGTCGTCGCCGGCGTCAAGCAGTGGGTCGACCTCATGGCCGTCGACAAGGTCGTCTCGCCCTCCGACGCCGAGAGCGTCAACGGCTCCGACATGGCGGCGACCTTCGCCGACGGTCAGGCCGCGATGTTCTTCGACCAGGCACCCGACGCGAACCTCGCCGCCCGTGACTTCACGGACTACGCCGCGGCACCGGTGCCGATGGAGAGCGCCGACGCGACGGGTCTGCTCGGCACGCAGAGCCACGTCGCCGGCATCAACGTCAGCGTCTTCGACAACTCGGATAACAAGGATGCGGCGATCGACTTCGTCAAGCACCTCACGAGCGACGAGGAGCAGGTCTACCTGAACCAGTCGTTCAGCTCGCTGCCCGTCGTCACCAGCGCGTACGACGACCCGGCGTTCCAGTCGGAGACCATCAAGCTGAAGCAGGTCACGCTCGCCGACCACGCCCAGCCGATGCCCCTCTTCCCCTCGGAGGGACAGATGGAGACCCTGGTCGGCACCGCCGTCAAGGGACTCCTCGCCACCGCTGCCCAGGGCGGTTCCGTCAGCGAGGACGACGTGAAGTCGGCCCTCGAGGACGCGAACAGCCAGATGAGCTCGGGTCAGTAGCCCGTCCCACCGCTGCAGGTCGGGGCGGCCGGTCGATCGACGACCGGCCGCCCCGGCCGAGGCCCCGAGAGGACCCTCATGACCGTCAACGTCCTGCCCCCCGCGACGTCCGAGAAGGACACGCCGCCCGATCCGCATCAGCTGGCTCCGATCGAGCCCGCGAAACGCAAGAGGCACCGCTCACCCCTGGCGTACCTCCTGGTCACGCCGGCCGCCCTGGCCGAGCTGCTCGTCCACATCGTCCCGATGGTGCTCGGCATCTGGATCGCCTTCATCACCCTCAACCAGCTGAGCATCGCGAACTGGGTCAACGCCCCCTTCGTGGGGCTGCAGAACTTCGTCACCGCGCTGAACCCGAGCTCGCCGATCGCCACGCAGCTCTACGGGGCGCTCGGACGGACGCTGCTCTTCACCGTGATCGTCGTCGCGATCGCCTGGAGCATGGGCATGCTCGGAGCGGTGCTGCTGACCAGCTCGTTCAAGGGCCGCGGAGTGCTCCGCACGCTCTTCCTGGTGCCCTACGCGCTGCCCTCGTACGTCGGCACGATCGCCTGGGCGTTCATGTTCAACCAGCGCGACGGCGCCATCAACCGGTTCCTGGTCGACGACCTCGGGATCCTGCAGGACCGCCCCTTCTGGCTGCTCGGCGGCAACTCGTTCTGGGCCATCGTCATCGTCACCGCGTGGCAGTTCTGGCCGTTCGCGTTCCTGATGCTGCTGGCCGCGCTGCAGAACATCCCGGGCGACGTCTACGAGGCCGCCAGCCTCGACGGCGCGAGCCTCTGGAAGCAGTTCACGCAGATCACGCTGCCGATGGTCAAGCCCGCGAACGCGGTGCTGCTGCTGATCATGAGCCTCTGGATCTTCAACCAGTTCAACGTGCCGTACGTGCTCTTCGGCCCGGCGTCGCCCGAGCAGGCGACGTTGATCTCGCCGCTGATCTACCAGCAGTCGTTCAACAACTGGAACTTCGGTCTCGGCGGTGCCATGAGCGTCATGCTCCTGGTGGTCCTGCTGATCGCCTCGGCGTTCTACATCCGCATGGTGCTCCCGAAGGGACAGAACGACAATGATTGAGACCCGCGGCTTCAAGATCTTCCGCTTCTTCGGGCTGGCCTTCCTGTCGCTGGTCGTGGTCATCCCGCTCTACGTGGTGCTCACGACCTCGATCAAGCCGCTCGCCGACGTGCAGGGGCTGTTCACCTGGATCCCCTCGCGGGTGACGCTCGAGCCGTACGTGCAGATCTGGCAGACGGTGCCCCTGGCGACGTACTTCAAGAACAGCCTGATCGTCACGGTGTCGGCGACGATCCTGTCGGTGTCGATGGCCGTGCTGGCCGCCTACGCCCTGGCCCGCATGAGGTTCCGCGGCCAGCGCAGCTTCAGCCTGGTCGTCCTGTCGACGCAGATGTTCCCCGGCATCCTGTTCCTCCTGCCGCTGTTCCTCATCTTCGTGCAGATCCAGCGCACGGTCGGGGTGCAGCTGACGGGCAGCTACCTCGGGCTGATCATCACGTACATGACCTTCTCGCTGCCGTTCTCGATCTGGATGCTGACGGGGTACTTCGCGTCCATCCCGAAAGAGCTGGAGGAGGCCTCGATGATCGACGGCACGGGTCGCCTCGGCGCCCTGTTCCGCGTGATCATCCCGGTCGCGAAGCCCGGCATCATCGCCGTCGCCGTGTACGCCTTCATCACCGCCTGGGGCGAGGTGCTCTTCGCCTCGGTGCTGACCAGCAAGGACACCCGCACCCTGTCGATCGGACTCCGGGCCTACGCGTCGCAGCAGGACGTCTACTGGAACCAGCTCATGGCCGCCTCGGTCGTGGTGTCGCTGCCGGTTCTCATAGGCTTCATGCTCGTGCAGAGACACTTGATCACCGGGCTCTCGTCGGGGGCCGTGAAGTGACCCCTCCGGGCGAGGTCGCGGCGGTCGGTCTCGCCCTCCAGGGGGAGACCGCCGGAGGCGCGGCTCCGGTCGAACCGCTCCGTGTCGGCATCGTGGGCGGGGGCTTCATGGCCCGCGTCCACGCCGGCGCGGCACGGGCGGCCGGTGCCCGAGTGGTCGCCCTCGCTTCGTCCAGCGCCTCGAGCGCCGGCCGCGCGGCCGGCGCCCTCGGCGTGGACACCGCGCACGAGACGGTCGACGACCTCGTGCGCGACCCGCGGGTCGACGTGGTCCACGTCTGCTCGCCGAACGCGACGCACGCCCCGGTGGCGCTCGCGGCGCTCGCGGCGGGCAAGCACGTCATCTGCGAGAAGCCGTTGGCGACCTCGGCCGCCGAGGCGACGGCTCTGGTCGAGGCCGCCGCCGCGGGCGGACTCGTCGGCGCCGTCCCGTTCGTCTACCGCTACCACCCGATGGTGCGCGAGGCCAGGGCCCGGGTCGCGGCGGGCGAGGCCGGTCGGGTGCTCAGCGTGCGGGGCTCGTACCTCCAGGACTGGCTGCTCGACAGCGGCGACGTCGACTGGCGGGTCGACTCGGCGGCCGGCGGGCCGTCGCGGGCGTTCGCCGACATCGGCAGCCACCTGGTCGATCTGCTCGAGTTCGTGATCGGCGATCGGCTGGCGCGGCTGACGTCGACCACCAACCGCGCGCACGACAGCCGGGGCGGCACCCGCGTCGACACGGAGGACGAGGCCGCGGTGGTCTTCGAGACCCTCGGCGGTGCGATCGGGACCCTCTTCGTGTCGCAGGTCGCCCCGGGTCGGAAGAACCGCCTCCTGCTCGACGTGTCGGGCACCGCCGAGAGCCTCGAGTTCTCGCAGGAGGAGCCCGAGACCCTCTGGGTCGGCCGCCGCTCGGGCGCACGCCTGGTGCCGCGCGACGCGTCGATCCTCTCGCCCGACGCCGCACGGCTCTCGACCGTGCCGGCCGGCCACCCGATGGGGTACGTCGACGCCTTCGCGGCGTTCGTCCGCGACGCCCACGACGCCGTCCGCGGCGGCGCGCCCGAGGGGCTGCCCACCTTCGCCGACGGCCTGCGGGCGGCACGGGTCACCGAGGCCGTGCTCGACTCGGCGGCCGGCCGCACCTGGGTCGACGTGCCCTGAGCAGGGCGACCGCACCCGCGCCGAGACCGACGACCGCCCCGAACGAGAAGGACCCATGACCGAGAGCTCCCGCCCCGTCACCCTGTTCACCGGCCAGTGGGCCGACCTGCCCTTCGAGGAGGTCGCCGCGCTCGCGGCCGGCTGGGGGTACGACGGGCTCGAGATCGCCGCATCGGGCGACCACCTCGACCTCGAGCGAGCGGACGTCGACGACGCCTACCTGCGGTCGCGACTGGAGGTGCTCGACCGTCACGGGTTGAAGGTCTGGGCGATCTCGAACCACCTCACCGGGCAGGCCGTGTGCGACGATCCGATCGACTTCCGACACCAGGCCATCGTCCGCCCCTCGACCTGGGGCGACGGCGACCCCGAGGGCGTGCGGCAGCGCGCCGCCGAAGATATGAAGCGCGCCGCGCGCGTCGCCCGCAAGATGGGGGTCGACACCGTCGTCGGCTTCACCGGCTCGAAGATCTGGCCCTACGTGGCGATGTTCCCCCCGGTGCCCGCCTCGGTGATCGACGCCGGCTACCAGGACTTCGCCGACCGCTGGAACCCCATCCTCGACGTCTTCGACGCCGAGGGGGTCCGGTTCGCGCACGAGGTGCACCCCAGCGAGATCGCCTACGACCACTGGACGAGCGTCCGCACCCTCGAGGCCATCGAGCACCGTCAGGCGTTCGGCTTCAACTGGGACCCTTCGCACATGCTCTGGCAGGGCGTCGACACCGTGGGCTTCATCACCGACTTCGCCGACCGGATCTACCACGTCGACTGCAAGGACACCCGGATCAAGCCGCCGTCGGGTCGGTCGGGCGTGCTCGGCTCGCACCTGCCCTGGGGCGACCCGCGGCGCGGCTGGGACTTCGTCTCCACCGGTCACGGCGACATGAACTGGGAGGACGCCTTCCGCGCCCTCGACTCCATCGGCTACGACGGCCCCATCTCGATCGAGTGGGAGGACGCGGGCATGGACCGCCTGCACGGCGCTCCCGAGGCGCTCGCGCACATCCGTTCGCTGCTCTGGAAGCGGCCCACCGCCTCCTTCGACTCCGCCTTCTCGAACCAGTAGCCCGAGAGACCTCGACATGCCCCGCACCCTCCTCCCCGGCCAGCGCTGCCGCGTGCTGATCGTCGACCCCGCGACCGGGGCGACCGAGACCGTCTTCGAGAGCCGCACCCTGCTGGTCGAGGCACCCAACTGGAGCCCGGACGGCCGCTGGCTGGTCGTCAACGGCGACGGTCTGCTCTGGCGCCTGCCGGTCGACGCCCGCGCCGTCGACGAGACCGCGCTCGAGGCCGTGCCGATGGGCGACGTGCCCGAGATCAACAACGACCACGTGATCGCGCCCGACGGGTCGGTCGTCTTCGTCAGCGCCCGTGACGGGCACGTCTACGAGATCCCGTGGGAGGGCGTACCCGCGGGGGAGTCGGCCCGCCGCGTCACGCGTCCGCACCCCGAGGGGCGCAACCACAAGAACTACCTGCACGGGGTCTCGCCCGACGGCGGCACGCTCAGCGTGATCGTGGGCGCCCTGCCGGCGCCGGTCGCCGACCCCGGAGCCGAGGAGGCGCGGGTCGACTGGCGCACGAACGTCGCCCTGGTCGCGGTGTCCGACGGCGCGGCCACCCCGGTCACGGACGACGAGCACCCCGACGACGGGGCCGAGTTCGCTCCCGACGGCGCCCGGCTGTGGTTCAACTCGGAGCGCGCCTCCGGGGGAGTCGCCGGTCACGCTCAGCTGTTCCGCACGGGTCTCGACGGCGCGGGGGCGGTGCAGGTGACGCACGACGAGCGGGTGAACTGGTTCCCGCACGTGTCGCCCGACGGCTGCACTCTGCTCTACGTCTCGTTCGAGCCGGGGACGCTCGGTCACCCCGAGAACCGCGACGTCGTGCTGCGCACCCTCCCGCTCGGCGGCGACGGCCTGCCCGAGCCGGGGGCGACGCCGCACGACGTCCTCGCGCTGTTCGGCGGCCAGGGCACGGTGAACGTGCCCGGCTGGTCGCCCGACTCGTCCCGTTTCGCCTGCGCCGACTACCCCCTCGCCTGAGCGACGTCACGGCTCGTCCATCGGCGCTGCACAGTCCGCTCATAGGAATCTCCCGATACTGGAGAATGTGACCACGACGCCCCCCGCCACCGCAGCCGCCCCGAGACTCACCCGGGCCGACGGATCGCCTCTCCGAGTTCTCGTCGTCGACGACGAGAACAGCCTCACCGACCTGCTCTCGATGGCGCTCCGGTACGAGGGGTGGGACGTCAAGGCCGCCTCCGACGGGCAGAGCGCGCTGACGCTCGCCCGCGAGTTCAAGCCCGACGCGATGGTGCTCGACTGGATGCTGCCCGACATCGACGGTCTCCAGGTGCTCGGCCGCCTCCGTCAGGGCGGCGACGACACCCCGATCCTGTTCCTCACCGCGAAGGACGCCGTCGAGGACCGCGTGCAGGGGCTCACCGCCGGGGGCGACGACTACGTCACCAAGCCGTTCTCCCTCGAGGAGGTCGTGGCTCGACTCCGCGGGCTGATCCGTCGTTCGGCGTCCGCGCTCAGCGAGAGCGCCGACTCGCGCATCACGGTGGGCGACCTCGTGCTCGACGAGGAGAGCTACGAGGTGCACCGAGGCGATCGCGAGATCGAGCTGACGGCGACCGAGTTCGAGCTGCTCCGGTTCCTGATGCGGAACCCGCGTCGGGTGCTGAGCAAGGCGCAGATCCTCGACCGGGTCTGGAGCTACGACTTCGGCGGCAAGTCGAGCGTCGTCGAGATCTACATCTCGTACCTCCGCAAGAAGATCGACGCCGGCGAGGAGGCCATGATCCACACCGTGCGCGGCGTGGGTTACGTGATCAAGCCCGTCTCGTGAGTCGGCCCCTGCCCTCTCCGACCGGGTCGCGCCTCCGGAATTCCTGGCGGAGCCTGGGGCGGAGCATGCCCGGTGTCGCCGGCCCCCTCACCCTCCGGCAGCGTCTGATCCTCAGCATCGTGGCGCTCGTCGTGCTGCTGACCGTGGTGATCGGCTCGCTCAGCGTGCTCGTGCTGCGCGTGTCGCTGATGGACCAGCTCGACGGCGAGCTCGCCGGGGCCACCACGCGGGCGGCTTCTCAGGGCGGCGCGTCCGAACCCTCCCTCTCGCCCGACGGCGACGAGCTCAACGGACCGCGTCAGGCTCCCGGCACGGTGACCGCCGTGGTCGTCGACGGAGTGGTGCGGGCCGCCTACCGCATCACCGACGGGGGCGACCTCGAGACCGTCGACCTCGGAGGATCCGGCGACTCGCTGGCCGCCGTCGTCGAGAGCCCCGTCGACGGCGACGGGCGGACGCCGGCGATGACGGTCGACCTCGGCGGCGATCTCGGGTCGTACCGGGTCGAGGCCCTGCGGGGCACCCTGCTGTCGAGCTCGACGCCGGCCTATCTCGTCGTCGGTCTGCCCACCAGCAGCGTCGACCGCACCATCACCGTCATGGTCGTCGCCATCGCCGCCGTGACGATCGTCGGTCTCGCGGTCGCGATCGCCATCGCCTTCGCCGTGGTCCGTTCGGCGCTGCGGCCGCTGCAGCGGATGTCCGACACGGCCCTCCGGGTCGCCGAGCTGCCGCTGGACCGCGGCGAGGTGGCGCTCGCCGAGCGCGTCGACGAGCAGGACACCGACACCCGCACCGAGGTGGGTCGCGTCGGCGCGTCGCTGAACCGCATGCTCGGCCACGTCGCCGGAGCGCTGGAGGCGCGGCAGCAGTCCGAGAACAAGGTGCGGCAGTTCGTCGCCGACGCCTCGCACGAGCTCCGCACCCCGCTCGCCTCCGTGCGCGGCTACGCAGAGCTCACCCGTCGCATGAACACCGATCTGCCCGACGACGTCGTCTACGCCATGGGGCGGATCGAGTCCGAGGCGCTGCGGATGACCTCGCTCGTGGAGGACCTCCTGCTGCTGGCCCGACTCGACGAGGGGCGCGACCTCGTGCTCGCCGACGTCGACCTGACCCGCATCGTGCTCGACGCCGTGAACGACGCGCATGTGGCCGGACCGTCGCACGACGTCGACGTCGACGTGCCCGACGAACCCGTGGTCGTCTCGGGCGACGGCATGCGGCTGCACCAGATCGTCGCCAACCTGCTGACGAACGCCCGCACCCACACGCCCGACGGAACCCGCGTGCACGTGACGCTCTCGGTCGAGCCGGGCGCCGCCGTCGTCCGGGTCGCCGACGAGGGCCCGGGCATCGACCCCGGGGTGCTGCCCGTGCTGTTCGAGCGGTTCGCCCGGGCCGACAGCTCGCGGTCGCGCAAAGCCGGATCGACCGGTCTCGGCCTGGCGATCGTGCAGGCCGTGGTGCAGGCGCACGGCGGTCGGGTCGACGTCGACAGCTCGCCGGCCGGGGCCGCCTTCACCATCCGACTGCCGTTCCCCGCGACGGCCGCCGCTCGGCCCGACGCGAGCTGACGCCGGCGCAGGAGGCGCGACTTGCGTGATCGCGCCTCCTGCGTCTACTCTGTTCACAGCCCAAGACCGCCGGTCGTGTTCGCCTGCTCGCAGACGGATGCCGAAGGTTCTCGAGAGAGAGCGACCAGCGCAGGTGTGTGAAGTCGTTCCTCTTCTCGAAGAGATCCAGCTCCGTGCGCTTGCGCCGGAGCTTTTTTCTTTGTGCTGAACACCTCAGACCCGAGATCAGTCCTCTGATCTCAGACCTGAGGCGTGCAGCGTTCGAGGCCGGGGGGCTACCGGCACACCCACGTTTTAGGAGAGCCATGGCGAACAAGGAAGCATCGGTCGCCGAGCTCACGGAGAACTTCCGTGACTCGACCGCCGTTCTGCTCACCGAGTACCGCGGTCTCACTGTTGCCGAGCTGAAAGAGCTCCGCAAGTCCATCAGTGCAGACGCGACGTACGCCGTGGTGAAGAACACGCTCAGCAAGATCGCGGCGAACAACGCCGGAATCAGCTCGTTCGACGACGAACTCGTCGGACCTTCTGCGATCGCCTTCGTGCACGGAGACCCTGTCGCCGTCGCCAAGAGCCTGCGTGACTTCGCCAAGGCACACCCCGCTCTGATCGTGAAGAACGGTTACTTCGACGGTAACCCGCTCACGGCAGACGAGGTCAAGCAGCTCGCCGATCTCGAATCCCGAGAGGTGCTGCTGGGCAAACTGGCCGGCGCCTTCAAGGCTTCGCTGTTCGGTGCTGCCTACCTGTTCCAGGCACCGCTGTCGCAGGCCGTTCGCACGGTCGAGGCGCTGCGTGCCAAGCAGGAAAGCGACAGCTGAACAGCTGTCGTACCAACCCACACTTTAGAAAACCCATAAGGAGAACACCATGGCGAAGCTCACGCAGGACGAACTGATCGAGGCCTTCAAGGAGCTCACGCTCATCGAGCTCAGCGACTTCGTGAAGAAGTTCGAAGAGGTCTTCGAGGTCACCGCTGCTGCCCCCGTGGCCGCCGCCGGTGCCGCCGGCCCCGCCGCCGCCGCTGAAGAGGTCGAAGAGCAGAGCGCCTTCGACGTCGTGCTCGAGGCTGCTGGCGACAAGAAGATCCAGGTCATCAAGGAGGTCCGTGCGCTCACGAGCCTCGGTCTCGGCGAGGCCAAGGCCGTCGTCGACGGTGCCCCCAGCACCGTCCTCGAGGGTGCTTCGAAGGAAGCCGCCGAGAAGGCCAAGGGCCAGCTCGAGGCTGCCGGCGCCACCGTCACCCTCAAGTAATTCCGCTTCACCGCTTCACACGAAAGGCGTCACCCTCCGGGGTGGCGCCTTTCGCCGTCGCGCCCCGTGCGCGTGCCCGTGCGTGCGGGCGTGCGTGCGTGCGAGCGTGGCAGGGGCTTCGGCGGGTTCCCGTCATCGGCGGCGGGTCAGCGCTGACCCGCCGCCGATGACGCGGACCCGCCGCACCTGGACCCAGGGGAGGGCCACCTAGAATCGGGGCATGCCAACGGAAGCCGGTTCGGCGCCCTCCACGATGACCGAGAACTACCTCAAGGTCATCTGGAAGGCAGACGAGTGGGCCGTCGACGGCGACGCCCCCGGCATCACGACGAACGAGATCGCGGCCACGCTCGGGGTCGGCGCCTCGACGGTGTCGGGCAACCTGCGGAAGCTCGAACGCGACGGCTTCATCGACTACGAGCCGTACCGCCGCATCGCCCTGACCGAGACCGGTCGCGCCGTCGCGATCGCCGTCGTGCGCCGTCACCGACTGATCGAGACGTACCTCGTCGAGCGCCTCGGCTACGGGTGGGACGAGGTGCACGACGAGGCCGAGATCCTCGAGCACGCCGTCAGCGACCGCCTGCTCGAGGCCTTCGACGTCGAGCTCGGCCGACCGACCGCGGACCCGCACGGCGACCCGATCCCCGCGAGCGACGGCACCACCGTGCGCCCCGTCGCCCACCGGCTGGGCGAGTTCGCCGAGGGCGAGTGCGGCTACGTGGTGCGCGTCTCGGACGACGAGCCCGAGCTGCTGCGCTACCTCAGCTCGCTCGACCTGCGGGTCGGCGCCCACGTGCGGATCGGCGAGCGCCGCGACTACGCGGGGTCGTTGCAGGTCGTCGTCACCGACGCCCACGACCTGCCCGTCGAGACGGTCGAACTGGCCGGGCCGGCCGCCGCCTCGGTCTGGGCGAACTCCGAGCCGCACACGCACGTCTGACCCCGGGGAGGGCAGGCCGCTCGCGCACCCGGTCTCGGACCGGACCCGATCGACGCGGCCGGGTGGCCGGGGCAGACGGGCGGCTAGGGCAGACGGGTGCCGGCCGGGTCGGCGAGGAGGCGCGCGAAGGCGAGCTCGGCGGCCCCGATGGTGAGACGGTCGGCTCCGAGCTCGGCCGGGACGATGCGCAGATCGTCGGCCGAGCCGGGCAGCGCCTGAGCGGTGACCCCGGCGAGCAGACGCTCCGGCTCGGCCGCGAGCAGCGACGCGAGGAACCCGCCCAGCACGATGAGACTCGGATCGAAGACGTTGACGACGTTGCGGAGGGCGATCGCCAGGAAGTCGACCTGGCGCTGCACCTCGACCCGCGCCTCCGACCCCGGGGTCGACGCGACGAGCGCCGCGGCGAGCTCGTCGACCTGCGACCGGTCGAGACCGGTCACGGCCAGCAGCTCGGCCTGACCGACCTCGGTCTCGAGGCAGCCGGTCGCCCCGCAGTGGCAGAGTCGCCCGACCGAGTTCACGAGCGTGTGACCGAGTTCGCCCGCGTAGCCGCCGGCTCCGACGAGCGGGGCGCCGCCGACGAGGACTCCCCCGCCGACACCGCTCGCCCCGCCGTTGAGGAACACCAGGTCGTCGACCCCGCGCCCGGCCCCGAAGCGCCCCTCGGCGAGGGCCGCGGCGGACGCGTCGTTCGCCGCGCGAGCCGGCAGACCGGCGGCGTCGGCGACGAGCTCGGCGAACGGCTCGTCGACCCAGCCGAGGTGCGGAGCCAGCCGGACGAGACCTCCGTCGGCGCGGACGAGACCGGGCACGGCGAGGCCGACCCCGACCTCCACCACGCCGGGCGACGCGGCGCGCAGCTCGTCGATGACCGAGGCGGCGACAGCCGCCGCGCCCCGTGCCGTCGGGATGCCGTCGGTCTCGTGGCGGATCCGCGAGCGCACGACGCCGTCGAGCCCGACGACCCCGACGGTCACGGCGTCGATCTCGGGGTTGACGGCGTACGCGACGACGTCGCGGCTCGCGGCGACCACGGGGCTCGGTCGGCCGACCCGGGCGATGCCCACGGGGTCGGTCTCGATGACGAGTCCGCGCTCGGCGAGCTCGCCGACGAGAGCCGCGATGGTCGATCGGTTCAACCCGGTCGCCTGCGTCAGCGCCGAGCGCGAGCGCGGGCCTGCCGCGTGCACGAGCCCGAGCACCGCCGACAGGTTCGTCTGGCGCACACCGTCGGCGCGCGCCCCGGGTTCGATCGTCACGTGGCCTCCTCGGCCGAGCGTACCGGCTCGCGGTACGGGGGCGGCAGGCGCCGTGTCAGTCCCAGCCGACGCCGAAGCGCTCGAGCTGCGGAGCCACGCGCGTCGACCCGGACGAGGAGGCGGTGGTCTCGACCGACACCGCGCCTCCTGCCCGCGTCACGACGAAGTCGGCCGTCTCGCCGTCGGGCGTCGTCACGGTCACCGTGCGGGCGCCGTCGCCGCCGGGGAGCACCCGCAGCACGAGCCCGTCGAGGTAGTCGTGGTCGGGGCGGTCGTCACGCCCGCCCATCGGGATGACGGCACCCTCACGGACGTACAGCGGCAGGGTCAGCACCCCGTGGGTCTCGGTGCGCCAGACACCCGCCCCCGCGTCGACGACCTCGCCCGTGAACCAGTTCGTCCAGCGCCCGGCCGGCAGGTAGACCTCGACGGTGCCGTCGGCGGAGAACACCGGCGCCACGAGCAGGTCGTCGCCGAGCAGGTACTGCGTGTCGATGTGCGCCGCACCCCGGTCGCCCGGGAACGCCAGCGCCATCGGCCGCATGACCGGCAGCCCGGTGCGGGTGGACTCGAGCCCCGCGGCGTAGAGGTAGGGCATCAGCCGCAGCTTGAGCTTCGTGAAGACCCGGGTCACCTCGACGGCCTCGTCGTCGAACGCCCACGGCACCCGCACCGAGCTGCTGCCGTGGAACCGGCTGTGGCTCGAGAGGAGACCGAACGCCGTCCAGCGCTTGTAGACGTCGGGATCGGGCATGCCCTCGAAGCCGCCGATGTCGTGACTCCAGAACGAGAAGCCGCTCATCGCGAGCGACAGACCGCCACGCAGCGTCTCCGCCATCGATTCGAAGGTCGAGGTGGAGTCGCCGCCCCAGTGAACGGGCAGCGCCTGGCCGCCGGTCGTCGCCGAGCGCGCGAAGACCACGGCGTCGCCCTCGCCGCGGACCTCCTCGAGGACGTCGAAGACGGCGCGGTTGTAGAGCTGCGTGTACCAGTTGTGCATCCGCTCGGGGTCGGAGCCGTCGTGCCAGACCACGTCGGTGGGGATGCGCTCGCCGAAGTCGGTCTTGAACGCGTCGACGCCCTGGGCCTGCAGCCGACGCAGATGGCCCTGGAACCAGGCCGTCGCGTCGGGGTTCGTGAAGTCGACCAACCCCATGCCCGCCTGCCAGAGGTCCCACTGCCAGACGCTGCCGTCGGGGTTCCTCACGAGGTAGCCGGCGTCGGCCGCCTCGCGGAACAGCGTCGAGCGCTGCCCGATGTACGGGTTGATCCAGACGCAGACCCGGAGGTCGCGCTCGTGCAGACGCGCCAGCATGCCCTCGGGGTCGGGGAAGACCCGAGGGTCCCATTCGAAGTCGCACCACTGGAACTCGCGCATCCAGAAGCAGTCGAAGTGGAAGACGCTGATCGGCATGTCGCGCGCGGCCATCTCGTCGACGAAGGCGGTGACCGTCTCCTCGTCGTAGTCGGTCGTGAACGAGGTCGAGAGCCACAGGCCGTACGACCAGGCCGGCACGTGCGCCGGGCGACCGGTGAGCCGCGTGTACCGGTCGAGCACATCGGCCGGGGTCGGGCCGGCGATCACCAGATAGCGCAGGGTCTCGCCCGCGACCGAGAACTGCACGCGTTCGACCGCCTCGGAGCCGATCTCGTACGAGACGTGCCCCGGGTGGTCGACGAGGACGCCGTACCCGCGGTTCGTCAGGTAGAACGGCACGTTCTTGTAGGCCTGTTCGCTCGAGGTGCCGCCGTCGGCGTTCCAGACGTCGACGGTCTGCCCGTTCTTCACGAGCGGACCGAAGCGCTCGCCCAGCCCGTAGACCAGCTCGCCGACGCCGAGCGACAGCTGCTGCGAGACGTACGACGGGGCGTGGTCCGTCGCCGTGCCCGGACGCCCCGCGCCCTTCAGCACGGCGCCGACCATGGCGCCGTCGATCCGCGCGTCGGGGGCCACCTGGTGGTACCCGACCGACTTCGCACCCGAGCGCGTGAGCACGGTGTCGCCGTCGCGGAAGACGAGGTCGAAGGGACCGCCGCGACCCAGGGAGGCGGTGAGCCGCCCCGAGGACAGCGTCGCACCTCCTTCGGTCACTTCGGCGACGCCGACCCCGGCCGGGCCGCCCTCGGCGCCGACCAGGTCGAAGCCGATCTCGTCGCGACCGCCGGCGAAGTGCGTGACCTCGACGGCGATCACGCCCTCCATCGGCGAGCTGAGGCCCACGGTGAGCACCGGCCGGTTGAGCGTGTCGCCGCGGTGCGCGATGACCTTGGTGGGGGCCGTGACGGCGAGCGAGCGCCCGTCGTCACCGGTCTCGACGTCGTAGACCTCCTGGCCGAAGAGGGAGGAGACGCCGGGACGCGTCTGCCAGAAGCCGTCGGTGAACTTCATGGGGTGCCTTTCGAGCGGTGCGCGCTACTTGACCGCACCGGCGGTGATGCCGCGGGTGAGGGTGCGCTGGAAGAGGAGGAAGAACACGAGGGTCGGGATCAGGCCGAGCAGCGCCGAGGCGCTGGTCGTCGTGACGTCCATCAGGCGGTCGCCCTGCAGCGCCGTGATGGCCACCGGCACCGTCTGGTTCGCGTTCGAGACGAGGAAGGTGAGCGGGATGAGGAACTCGTTCCAGGTCCAGATGAAGAAGAAGATCGCGAGCACCGACAGGGTCGGGCGGCTGATCGGCACGATCACGCGCCAGAGGATCTGCCACCGGCTGGCCCCGTCGAGCGACGCGGCCTCGAGGACCTCCTTCGGGAAGGTCCCGTAGACGCTCGACAGGAGGTACGTGCCGAACGCGCTCTGGATCACCGTGAAGATGATGATGACCGCCCAGATGTTGTCGTAGAGCCCCACCTGCTTGAACAGGAAGTACAGCGGGTAGAGCAGGGCCTCCTGAGGCAGCATGTTCGCCAGCAGGAAGAGCACGATGATCCAGGTGCGGCCGCGCACCCGCCCGATGCCGAGCGCGTAGGCGTTGAACACCGAGATGACGACGGCGAACACCGCGACGAGGCCGGCGATCACGAAGCTGTTCCAGAGCTTCTGCGGGAACTCGACGCGGTTCCAGAAGTTCACGAGACCGTCGAAGTAGAGCGACGTCGGCAGGCTCAACGGCCCGCCGGCCGTGTAGTCGGCGGGCGACTTGAACGAGTTGACGAGGATCAGCAGGAACGGCAGCGCGATCAGCACGCCGAACAGCACGGCCGCGGCGAGGATCGCCCAGTCGGCGGCCGTCTTCTTGCGCCCCCGCTGCTTCGCCTTCGGGAGGCGCGGGTCGGCCACCGCAGGACGGATGCGGTCGTCGTCGACCGGGGGTACGACGGTCGTGGCCATCAGCGGCCCCTCTCTGCTCGTTCGGCCCGGTTCTGGGCCTTGATGAAGAACACCGTGATGACGACGATGACGAGGGTCAGCGCCGTCGCGATCGTGGCGCCGTAGCCGACCTGCTGGCTCTGGAAGAACTCGCTGTAGGCGTAGTAGCTCGGCACGATCGTCGAGTCGCCGGGCCCGCCGCGGGTCAGGGCGTAGATCGGACCGAACACCTTGAGCGCCGCGATCGTGCAGGTGAGCACGACGACGAAGATCTCGGGTCGGATGATGCTGACGGTGATCGCGCGGAACCGCTGGAACCAGCCGGCCCCGTCGAGCTCGGCGGCCTCGTACAGCTCGGGGTCGACCCGCTGCAGGGCCGCCATGAAGATGACCACGGGGTAGCCGAGCTGCACCCAGACCATGACCACCATGATGCTGAGCAGCGCCGTGTCGGGGCTGCCGAGCCAGTTGTGCTGCAGCGCCCCGAGCCCCACCGCCTCGAGGACGGTGTTGAGCGCGCCGTTCTCGGGTCGGAGGATCCAGCCGATGACGATCGCGGCGATGGCCACGGGCAGGATCTGCGGCAGGTAGTACGTCGCCCGGAGGAACGACGCGAGTCGGCCGCCGAACTTGCGGCCGATCAGGTCGAACAGCATCGCGGCGAGCAGCAGGCCGAGCAGGGTCGGGACGACGACCATCGCGATGATCAGGAACACGCTGTTCTGGAACGACGTCCAGAAGCGCTCGTCCGACATCAGCTCGCGCCAGTTGTCGAGGCCGGCCCAGGTCGGCGGCCGGATGCCGCGGTAGTCGGTGAAGCTGAGGTAGACGTTCCAGACCAGCGGGACCAGCACGACCACCGTGAAGAGGACGAACCCCGGGATCAGATAGAGCCAGAACCCCCGGCGACCGGAACCCGGCAGCAGGCTCTCCTCCGGGGGGAGGGCGGGGCGGGCCACGCGACCGGAGTCGCCGGCACCGCGGCGGGGGCGCCCGGAGCCCGGGAGGGCCGGCGACGTGGGCCGACCCTCCTGGGCGCGCTGCGCCTCCTTCGTGTCGACGGAGGTCATCGCGTCACTCTCCGGTGATGTCGTCGACGCCGCTCTGGTACTGGTCGCCGAGGGTGCTGAGCATGTCGTCGGGTGAGGTCGAACCGTTCACGAGCTCTTGTGTGCCGGCGACGAGCTGGTCGTAGAACGTGGGCGTGGGCCAGTCGGGGTAGAAGGCGAGCCCGTCGCGCTCGAGGAGCGTGTTGAAGTTCGCGATGAGCTCCTGGCTCTTCGGGTCGGTGATGTCGGCCGGGTCGGCCTTGACGGGCACGCCGCCGTTGTTGCCGATGAGGTTCTGGATCTCGGGGCGCATCGTGATGTCGATGAACTTCGTCGCGAGGTCCTTGTTGGCGGCGTTCTCGGGGACGACCCAGAGGTTGCCGCCCGAGCCCGGAGCCATCTCGCTGCCCGGGAACAGGAACGTGCCCCAGTCGAAGGTCGCCTCGTCGGCGACACGGCCGGCCCACCAGCTGCCGGAGACCATGATCGGCGCGCCGCCGCTCATGAACGTGGTGCCCATGTCTTCCGCCTTGATGCCCGTGACGTCCTTCGAGATCCAGCCGTTGTCGACGTACTCCTGCAGCTTCTCGGCCGCGTAGGTCAGCTCGGGGCCCTGCCAGTCGACGTCGCCCTCGTAGAGCTGGTAGTCGTCGACGAACGAGCGGTCGGCCTGCGAGAGGGCGAGCTGGTAGAAGAGCTGCCCCAGCGGGTACTCGGCACCGGCCTCGGCGAGCGGGGTGATGCCGGCGTCGGCGAAGGTCTGCAGCGCGGCCTCGAACTCGTCGTACGTGGTCGGCACCTCGATGCCCTGCTCGGCGAAGGCGTCCTTGTTGTAGAAGACCTCGACGTACTCGCCGTAGTTGGGGATGCCGTACCAGCTGCCCGAGCCCATGATGCCGCGCTCGTCGTACTTCGACGTCGTGGCGATCGACGGGGCGAGGTCGTCGTCCCAGCCGTACTCCTCGACGGCGTCGTCGAGGTTCGACAGCAGCCCCTGGCTGGCGAGCAGACCGGCGGTGGCGTTGCCCTTGTTGTACTCGAGGATGTCGGGGGCCTCGTCGGAGTTCAGCACCTGGCTGGCGGTGGAACGGATCTGCTCGAAGCTCTTCGCCTCGAACTCCACGGTCGCGCCGGTCTCCTCCTCGAAGGTCTCGATGGCCTGGTCCCAGGCGATGCCCATCGCGCTGGTCTCGCTCTCGAAGTGCCAGAGCTTCAGCGTGTTCGGGTCGGATGACCCTCCGCCGCCGGCGGAGCAGCCGGCGAGCAGTGCGGCGGTGGCCACGAAGGCCGTGCCGGAAGCGGCGATGCGTCGTTTGTTCAAGGTTCTACCTCCTCGTAGAGTGCCCGTCGCCTTCATCGTCGAAGCGTTTCGACGATGAACAGGGGGCGACGGAGCGGGTGGTGATTCGGTGGTGCGGTGGTGCGGTGGTGCGGTCGGGTGGGTTCAGGAGGCGCGGGCCGGCTCGATGACCGACCCCTTCGCCAGATAGGTGGGCGCGATCAGCTCGACACCCGTGTCGACGCGGCCGTCGATGCGGTCGAAGGCGGCCTCGACCGCTCGCGAGCACATCTCGTCGATGGGCAGCGGGATGGTGTCGAGCGGCGGGTCGAGCTCGTCGGCGGGGTAGCTGGCGCAGGCGGCCAGCACCGAGAGGTCTCGAGGGATGTCGACGCCGAGCCTGCGCAGATGCTGCATCGCGGCCTCGGCGGTGGGCTCGCTGCAGTGGAGCACCAGTGCGGTCATGTCGGGCAGTCGACCGCGGAGCTCGTCGACGGCGCGGATCGCGGAGGCGCGACCGAGGTCGGTCGCGACGGTCAGGCTCTCGACACCCCGATCGGCGGCGCGGGCCGCGAAGGCGTCGTCGAAGCGTCGGATGAAGCCGGTGTCGCGCTCGAGGTACGAGGCGGGGTGGCCGATGACCCCGATCGACCCGTGACCGTGGTCGGCGAGGCGGTCGACGACGAGACGCGCGGCCGACTCGAAGTCGAGATCGATGCAGGCGAGGTCGTCGACGTCGCGCGGGATCCCGATGAAGCCGGCCGGGAGGTCGAGCTCTCGCACGAGGTCGACGCGCTCGTCGACCGTCGCCACGCCGAGGGCCACGACCCCGTCGACCAGCGAACTCGAGGCGACCCGGCGGATGCCCGAGACCTCGTCGTCGGTGGCGAGCAGCAGGACGTCGTAGTCGCGACGGCGCGCGGCCTCGACGACCGCGGTGACGAACCGCATCTGCGTGGGCTGGTGGTTGTCGGCGCGGATCGGCGCGCTGAGGGCGAGGATGTTGGTGCGCGCGCCGGCCAGCATGCGGGCCCCGGCGTGCGGGCGGTAGCCGAGACGCTCGACGGCGTCGGTGACCCGCTGCCGCGTGCTCGAGGCGATCGAGCGTTTGCCGGAGAGGGCGTACGACACCGTGGAGATGGAGACGCCGGCGGCCTGCGCCACATCGTGGATCGTCGCCATCGTGACCTCACCGTCTCGTCGTCGTGTCGTCCGACCCGTCGAGGCGAAGCGCTTCGACGAGGTTCGAGAGGAGACGATACGACAGCTCCGACCGATGCGCAAGGTGTTTGTCGCCGCCGTCAACAAATGCCCGCAGCCCCTCGACCGAGCCGCCTCGGACGTATAAGTTGTAAGCGACAACAATCGCGACCAGCGCCTCCGGCGACTCGCGCCATCGACCACGAAAGGGACACCGATGTCCGTCACCCCCACCCGCGAAGACAAGTTCTCGTTCGGCCTCTGGACGATCGGCTACACCGGAGCCGACCCGTTCGGCGGCCCCACCCGCCCCGACCTCGACGTGGTCGAGGCCGTCGAGAACCTCGACCGCCTCGGCGCCTACGGCCTGACCTTCCACGACGACGACCTCTTCGCCTTCGGCTCGACCGAGGCCGAGCGTCAGAAGCAGATCGACCGCCTGAAGGGCGCGCTCGACGCGACCGGCATCGTCGTGCCGATGGTCACCACCAACCTGTTCAGCGCACCGGTCTTCAAAGACGGCGGGTTCACGTCCAACGACCGCGGCGTGCGCCGCTTCGCGCTCCGCAAGGTGCTTCGCAACATCGACCTCGCCGCCGAGCTCGGCGCCGAGACCTTCGTCATGTGGGGCGGCCGCGAGGGCGCCGAGTACGACAGCGCCAAAGACGTGCAGGCCGCCCTGTCGCGTTACAAGGAGGGCGTCGACATGCTCGCCCAGTACGTGACCGACAAGGGCTACGGTCTGCGCTTCGCCATCGAGCCGAAGCCCAACGAGCCCCGCGGCGACATCCTGCTGCCGACGCTCGGCCACGCGATCGCGTTCATCGACACGCTCGAGCGCCCCGAGCTGTTCGGCGTCAACCCCGAGGTCGGCCACGAGCAGATGGCGGGCCTGAACTTCACGGCCGGCATCGCTCAGGCGCTCTACCAGGGCAAGCTGTTCCACATCGACCTGAACGGTCAGCGCGGCATCAAGTACGACCAGGACCTCGTCTTCGGTCACGGCGACCTGCAGAACGCGTTCTCCCTCGTCGACCTGCTCGAGCACGGCGCCCCTCAGGGCGGCCCGTCGTACACCGGCCCCCGCCACTTCGACTACAAGCCGTCGCGCACCGAGACCATCGACGGCGTCTGGGAGTCGGCCGCGGCCAACATGCGCATGTACCTGCTGCTGAAGGAGCGCGCGCAGGCGTTCCGCGCCGACCCCGAGGTGCAGGAGGCGCTGGTCGCCAGCCAGGTCGCCGAGCTGTCGACCCCCACCCTCGCCGAGGGCGAAGGCTACGACGCCCTGCTCGCCGACCGCGCCTCGTACGAGGACTTCGACGCCGACGCGCACTTCGGCGGCCACGGCTACGGCTTCGTCCGCCTGCAGCAGCTCGCGGTCGAGCACCTGATGGGCGCTCGCGGCTGAGGGCGGACGCGCCAGCGTTCGCGCCGCGAGCGCTGACGCGCCCCAGCGCGTCAGACGGAGCTAGATGCGGCTGAGGCCGATGACGGGTCGCCCACTCACCGGTGGGCGACCCGTCGTCGTGCGTCGACCCCGATCAGTGCAGCATGGACGCGCGGTGCGACGATCTCGGCCCACCGGCGGTGCAGGGTCGACCACGAGAACAGGTCGCGGACGGTCATGTCCGCGAGGGCCGCGAGCGGGAAGTCGACGTGGTCGACGCCGATCAGCTCGCGCGAGAGGCGCTCGGTGACCGCGTTGAGCCGGTCGACCTGCCCCGTGATCAGACGGGAGGCGAGCGGCGGGAGCGGTCGGAACTGGGCCATCGGCGGGATGGCGGCGAAGACCACGGCGCACTCCTCGCCGGCCTCCTGCCGGATGCGGCCGACGAGCAGCCGCAGATCGCGCTCCCACGCGCTGGGGCTCGTGGCCGACAGCACGTCCGCGATCCCGAGGAACACGACGGCCGCGCTGGCCCCCTCGGCCGAGAGCGACGGCATGGTGACGGCGGTGCGCGCCGTGAGGACGGGCGAGGTGAGCTCCGACCAGGTGAGGCCTCGACCCCGGGAGTGAGCCACGCGCGAGGCGACCTGACTCGATGTCGTCATGCCGTGGCTCAGCACGCCCATGCCCGCGACGGCGATGCTGCCGATGAAGGCGATCCGCTCGGGGGACGGCCCGGTGATCGCCGGGCTGCGCTCGTCGCGGGGGAAGACGGCGGACGCGAGGTCGCGTCGGTACATCTCCAGGTGGAAGGCGAACAACGGCCGCCCGAGGGTGACGAGGACGGCCATCGGCCCCGAGAAGCGGGTGGCGACGGTGCGGTCGGGGTGGGGCTGGGGCATGCGGTCCTGGTGACGTCATCGCCGCGGGCGGCGAGGGGATCTCCGAGCGAGACCGCTCACGAGTCTCTGGGGGGAGCGCCCGTGGATCCAGACGCATTCGCAATGGGGACAATGCCTGCGTTCCGCTCATCGTCCCCTCAAATGCGGACACGGCCGGACGAAGCGCTGATGAGAAGGTCTTTCCATCGAGGGGAGGCATTCGAGAGGTACGAGTGGACGCGGGAACGGCCCCACGAATTGGGGCCACGTCGTGACGACCCAGGGAGCCATATTGCACACTGCTGTGCAAGATCGTAAGATCGCACCGTGACCACGACTCCTTCGACCCGGCGAGCGCCCCGGCGCGACGCCACCGCCAACCGCGAGGCGCTGATGGCGGCCGCCGTGCGCCTCCTGAACACCGACCCGGGGGTGCCCCTCGAGGCCATCGCGGCCGAGGCGGGGCTGTCGCGGCGCAGCGTCTACGGGCACTTCGCGACCCGCGACGACCTCGTGCGCGAGGTGACGCTGCGCGGCGCGGCGCGCATCGGGGCCGCGGCCGTCGTGCAGCCGAGCTCGAGCGATCCGGTCGTGCAGCTCGCCGCCCTCGGCGCGCGCCTGTGGTCGGAGGTCGAGCACGTGCGGGTCATGGCCCAGTTGACCGTCCGCGGCCCGTTGATGCACGTGGTCGGCGAGGCGCTGGCGCCCCTGCGGGCGTTCGTCCGCGAGACCGTCCGGCGCGGCGTCGTCGAGGGCCGGATGCGCTCCGACATCGACGTCGACACGCTGGCGCACCTGGTCGAGGGTGCCGCGTTGTCGGTGCTGGACGAGGCGACCGCGCGCGATCTCGGTCGCGCCGAGGGGCACCGGCTCGTCATGCTGGCCGTGCTCGCCGTCGTCGGCCTCGGCTGGCGCGAGGCCCAGGAGCTCATCGCGGGCAGCCCCGAACTCGAGCTGGGCGCCCCGGCGGCCGGCGGCGCCCCCACCGACGCCTCCGCATCCCTCGGCGACCCCGCCGACGCGGCGGTGTCCGCATGAGACTCGAGCTGCTCGGCGCGGCAGTCGGCGACGGCCCCGGCGCCCCTCTCGCCCCGCTCACCGTCACCGCCGACCGGGGCATCCCCGGCTTCGTCGCCGTCGAGACCGAGAACGGCCCGACCGTTGCGAGCCTCGTCGCCGGCGGACGGATGGCACCCGAGCGCGGCCGCGTCCTGCTCGACGGGAGCGACGACGCCGACGCGATCCGCGCCTCCTTCGCCCTCGTCGACACCCCCGGCGTGGCCGAGCCGTTCGGCTCGCTCACCGTCTCGCAGGTCGCCCGCGAGGAGCTCGCCCTGGCGGGTCTCCGCAGCGACCGCGCCTCCGTCTCCCTCCTCGTCGAGTCGCTCGGTCTCGACGAGCACCGGCGCACCCGCCTGCACGCGCTCCCCACCGAGCGCCGCGTGCGACTGCTCACCGAACTGGCCGTGCTGCGCCCCGACGTGCGCGGAGTCGTGCTCACGACGCCCGAGCGGCACGGCGGCGACGTGCACGCCTGGCTCGACGTCGTCGGCGATCTGGTCGCCCGCGACTACACGGTGCTGACCGTGACGAGCTACGCGGCCCTCGCCCAGGCCTCGATCCCCTCGCCCGACGTCGACGACGACGCCCCGTCTCCGACACCCGAAAGCGACCCCTCGTGAAGATCGTCACCCTCGTCCGTTCCGAGTTCCAGCGGCTGACCTCGACGGGGCTCGCCCGCCTCGCCCTCGTCGCGCTGATGACGGTGCCGCTGCTCTACGGCGGCCTGTACCTGTGGGCCAATCAGGACCCGTACGCGAAGCTCGACAAGGTCCCCGCCGCGCTGGTGAACGCCGACTCGGGCGCCGTGTCCGACGGCGAGACCGTCGACTACGGCGCCGATGTCACGAAGGAGGTGCTCGACGGCGGCGACTTCGACTGGCACGAGACGACCGCCGAGGAGGCGCGGGCCGGCCTCGAAGACGGAACGTACGACTTCACGTTCACGATCCCGACGGACTTCAGCGCCGACCTCGTGTCGGCGTCGAGCGACGACCCGCAGCGCGCGCAGATCGTGCTCGCGACCAACGACTCCAACAGCTATCTGTCGACGACCATCGCCGAGCAGGCCGCCAAGACCATCAGGGCGTCGGTCACCGAGCGGGTCGGCAAGGAGGCCGCGACGCAGCTGCTCGTCGGGTTGTCCGACATCCGCACCAGCCTGGGCGACGCGGCCGACGGCGCCGCGCAGCTGAACGACGGCCTCGGGACGAGCGTCGGGGGCGCGGATCGACTCGCCACGGGTGCGGCCGACGCCCGTGACGGCGCCGACCGGCTCGCTGCCGGCGCCTCCGACGCCCACGACGGCGCCGACCGGCTCGCGACGGGGGCCGCCTCGGCCGACACCGGCGCTCGCACACTCGCCGACGGCGTCGGAGCGCTGAGCACCGGCGCGACGACGCTCGACGCCGGGTTGCAGCAGCTGCGCTCGAGCACCGCTGAGCTGCCCGCGCAGACGCAGGCGCTCGCCGACGGCGCCGCCCAGGTGGCGGCGGGTAACGATCAACTGGCGACGACCGTCGCCGGGGCCGCCGCCGACAGTCAGACCGCGGTCGACGCGCTGCCCGAGGCGCAGGCCGCCGCGCAGTCCGACATCGCCGCCGCTCTGGCGGCGCAGGGCTACGACGCCGATCAGATCGCGGCCATCGCCGCCACGTTCGCCCCCGTCACCGACGACCTCACGACACGACTGACCGGCGCGAACACGCAGCTGCAGGCGCTGAACGGCTCGGTCGCGCAGCTCTCCGCCGGTGCCGACCAGGTGGCCGCGGGCACGAGCACCCTCGCCGAGCAGACCCCGGCGCTGACCTCGGGCATCTCGTCGGCCGCCGACGGCTCGGCGCAGCTGTCGACCGGCGCCGCGACGGCGGCCTCGGGGGCGACCGACCTCGCGACCGGACTCGGCACGCTCGACTCGGGCGCCGCCTCCCTCGCCGACGGCCTCGGCACCCTCGACACCGGCGCGACCACACTCGCGTCGGGGCTCGACACGCTCGCCACCGGCACCGTCGATCTGCACGACGGCCTCGTGCAGCTGCGCGACGGCAGCACGACCCTCTCCGACGGGCTGCAGAACGGGCTCGCGCAGATCCCGGCGAGCACCGACTCGAGCCGTGACGACCAGGCGTCGGCGATCTCCGACCCGGTGTCCGTCACCGATCGCGCCCTGACCAGCGCCGGCACGTACGGCGCCGGGCTCGCCCCGTTCTTCATCAGCCTCGCGGCGTGGATCGGCATCTACGCGCTGTTCCTGATCGTCAAGCCGCTGTCGAAGCGGGCGATCACGGCCGTCAAGGCGCCGGGTCGCGTCGTGGCCGCCGGCTGGCTGGCGCCCGCGCTGCTCGGCCTGGTTCAGATGGTGGCGCTGTTCGGCATCGTGACCGGCCCGCTCGGCTTCGACGTCGTGCACCCCTGGGCCATGGTGGGGCTGATGGTGCTGGCCTCGGCCACGTTCGCGGCGATCATCATGATGCTGAACGTGCTGCTCGGCAGCGTCGGGCAGTTCCTCGGGCTCGTGCTGATGGTCGTGCAGCTCGTCACCGCCGGCGGCACGTTCCCGTGGCAGACCCTGCCCGCCCCGCTGGCGGCCCTGCACTTCGCCCTACCGATGAGCTACGCCACCGACGGACTGCGCCAGGTGATGTACGGCGGCAGCCTCCCGACCGCTGCCGGAGACGCCGGCGTGCTCGCCTGCTGGCTGCTGGCTGCCCTGCTCGTCTCGTACCTGGCCGCCGCCCGGATGACCCGCCGACGGACCCTCCGCGACCTCCGACCGTCGCTGATCGGCTGACACCCGGGCGCCAGGGGCGGCACCGCCCGAGGTGGTGAACCGAGGAGGCGCGGGTCGGGACCATCCCGACCCGCGCCTCCTTCCGTGGCATGTCGCCTTGACGTTCCACATGCCGGTGAACAAAACTGTCGTGATGCACACGCACCGCGCGACACCCACGCCCGCCGTCCTGGCCTACCCGATGCATGGGCAGACCAAATTCACGACCGAGGGGTACCGGACGCGCGACGCCCACCTCGTGGAGTGGCTCGGGCACCTGACCGGAGACCGCGGGGGCGTCGCCGTGGTGTCGCGACCGGAGCCTGCGGTGCTCGCGGTCGGGGGGTCGTGGCGGGGCGGGCGGCCGGGGCGGCGACGACCGGGCGGGCCCCCCGGTGTCGCGGCAGGGACGCGGCCGATCGAGACGACCACCTGGCGGCTGCCCGACCCGCGCGACCGACGGCGGTGGTGGGTCCGCTCCGCCGACGCCTACCCGGGGCTGCCCCATGCCTGGCGCGATGTCCCCGCCGTGGTGTGGAACCCCTTCACGGCACTGGCCCTCCCGCACGCGAACCCGTTCGTGACCGGACGCACGACCGTGCTCGACCTGCTCGACGACTGGACCGTGCACCACGCGTTCGCGGGCATCCGACCGGAGGTCGAGCGCGCCTACGCCGCCGCCTTCGCCTCGGCCTGCCAGGTGACGGCCAATGCCGAGGGCACGGTCGAGCTCGCCCGCCGCTTCGGCCGCGACGACGTCGTGCTGCTGCCGAACGGCTGCGACCCCGAGCGGTTCGACAGCACGTCGGCCGCGACGGGTCCGCTCACCGTCGGCTACGTCGGCAAGATCGGACGGCGTCTCGACCTGGGCGGCATCGTCGCCTGCGCCGAGGCCGAGCCCGACGTGCGCTTCGTCTTCGCCGGCCCCGTGCTCGACCGCGAGTACCACCCGCCCCTCGCGACGCTGCCCAACGTGACGCTGCTGGGCGACGTGCACTACGACGACGTGCCCGCCCTGCTGCGGACCTTCGACGTCGGCTGGGTGCCGCACCGGGTGGGGAGCGGGGAGCGGGCCGGAGGCCGGGGCGGCGGGGGCGAGGTGGGGGGCGACATCATCAAGACCTACGAGTACCGGGCGGCAGGGCTGCCCGTGCTGACGACCCCGGTCGACGGCTGCGATCGCCGCGGCCTCGACGAGGTCGCCGTCCTCCCCATCGATCGGCACGCCGAGCGGATCGGCGCCTTGAGTCGATCGGGCCCCCGCGTCGCTCGCCGCCCGGCCGCCATCCCCCGTGAGGCGACCTGGCGACTCAAGGCCGAGACCGTCCTCGGCGCCCTCGCCCCGGCGACGGTCGCGCGGAACCCCCGATGAGGGTCGCTCTCGTCGCCGCCCCGCTGATGGCCCGGAGCGGCGTGCACCGCTCGGCCCACGACCTCGTCGCGGCCGCCCGGGCACGGGGTCTCCCCTGGACCGCCCTCCTCGGCATGCGACCCGACGCGGCCGGTGCGCCGATCGAGGCCCCGGGGGTCACCGAGACCGTGCTCGTGCGCCACGGCGTCGACGTGCTCCGCGAGGTGCATCGCGCCGTGCACGCCGACCCCGACGTCCGACGGGCCGACGTCGTCGTCTCGCTGGTGCCGCAGAGCGACATGGTGATCGCGGCCTCGCGCGCCCTGCGCCACACGCCGCGGGTCGCGTGGGTGCGGGGTCTGCCCTGGCCCGCGGCGGGCGAGCAGCGTGGTCTCCGTCGACGGCTGCTCGCCGCCCTCGAGTCCAGGGCGCTCCGCACCCTCGACGACGTCTGGGCGACCTCCCCGCTGCTCGCCGGCCAGGTGTCGCGGGCGCGGGTGCCCGCGATCGTGCCCGCCGGCGTACCCGGTCTCCCCCGCACGAGCCACGGCGATCAGGAGGGGCCGCTCGTCTGGGCGGGTCGGCTCTCGGTCGAGAAAGGGCCCGGCGAGTACCTCGATCTCGTGCGCCGCGTCGGGGGTCCGGCGCGCCTCCACGGCTCCGGTCCGATGGAGGACGGACTCCGCCGTCGACGGATCCCCGGTCTCGACTGGGCCGGCTGGCTGCCGGCCGAACGACTCTGGCGCGACGCCGGCATCGCCGTGACGACCTCGTACCGCGACGCCTTCGGCCGCAGTCCGGTCGAGGCCGCGTCGGCCGGCGTGCCCGTGCTACTCAGCGACGGGACGGGCGCGGCACCGGCCCTGTACGTCGATCCCGAGCTCCGGCGGCGATTCGTGCTGCCCCTCGGCGACCACGACGCGTGGGACTCCGCCGTCCGCGACCTCCGCGGCGACGCCGATCTGCGGCGCCGAGTCTCGGACCACGTGCACGCGAACGCCTCCGAGCTGACCATCGAGCGATCCCTCGACCACGCGCTGCAGCGGCTGCGCGCACTGGCACCGCACCTCCACCCCACCACCGAACGGACGACAGGCTCATGACGCTTCTCGACCTCGTCGGCGCCCTGCGCCGGTCCGCCCTGCTCGTCGTCGCGATCACACTGGTCGGCGTCGCCGCCGGCGCGGCCGTCGTCGCGCTGACGACCCCGCTCTACACGTCGTCGACCCTCCTCTTCGTGTCGGTCCGTTCTGCGGCGGCCACGACGGCGGGCGAACTCGTCCAGGGCAACGCCGCCGCCCAGCAGAGGGTGCAGTCGTACGTCGGCGTCGCGACGAGCCCGCGGGTGCTGCAGCCCGTCGTCGACGAGCTCGACGACGGGACGACCCTCTCGTCGCTCGCCCCGCAGGTGTCCGCCGAGACCCCGGTGAACACCGTGAACATCCGCATCACGGTCGTCGACGCGGACCCGGCACGGGCCGCGAGTCTGGCCGGGGCGATCGCCGAGAGCTTCCGCACGGTCGTCGTCGACGAGCTCGAGACCCCCGCGCCCGGCGGCACGAGTCTCGTCGGGGTCGAGACGCTCGCTCCCCCGGTGGTCGCGACGGCGCCGTCCAGCCCCGACCTCGCCGTCGACGTGCTGCTGGGCGGCCTCGCCGGCCTGGCCGTCGGCGTCGCGGCCGCGGCGCTCCGAGCCCGTCTCGACACGCGGATCCGCAGTCGCGCCGACATCGAGGCGGTCACCGGCGGCACCCTCCTCGGGGCGCTCGGCTTCGACCGCGACGCCGAGCAGAGACCTCTGGTCGTCGCCGCCGACCCGCGCAGCCCGCATGCCGAGTCGTTCCGCTCGCTGCGGACGAGCGTGCAGTTCATCGGCCTCGACCGGACGGCGCGCTGCCTGGTCGTCACGTCCGCACTGCCCGCCGAGGGCAAGACGACGACCGTGGCGAACCTCGCGATCGCCCTCAGCGAGACCGGGTCGCGGGTGATCGTCGTCGACACCGACCTGCGCCTGCCTCGGCTCGCCGACGTGCTGGGCCTCGAGGGGGTCGTCGGGGTCTCCGACGTGCTGCTCGGCAAGGCAAGTCTCGCCGACGCCGTCCAGCCGTGGGGGCGGGGCGGACTCGACGTGCTGCCGGCCGGGACGCTGCCGCCGAACCCGAGCGAGCTGCTGGGGAGCAACCGCATGGCCGATCTACTCACCGAGCTCGCGCGGCACTACGACCACGTGCTGCTCGACGCCCCGCCGCTGCTGCCGGTCACCGATGCAGCCGTGTTGAGCCGCCTCGCCGACGGTGCGATCGTCGTGGCCGCGGCGGGCCGATCGACCCGAGGGCAGCTGACCGCCGCCCTCGAGATGCTGACGGCCCTCGACGCGACGTCGTTCGGCGTCGTCGCGACGATGCTTCCCGCGACCGGGCCGCAGGCGTACGGGTACGGGTACGGGTACGGGTCCGCCGGGCCGCAGGGGCGGAAGCGTGCCGCGGCCTCGGAGCCGCGCCCACCCCGCGCGACCGAGGAGCCCAGCCCCGCGCCGTCCTGAGCCCGGCCACACGCCCCGCCGCCTCCTCCACCTCGCCCCGTCTCCTCCACCTCGTGCGTGCAAATCGCGACCAAGTCGGCGTCTGAAGGCGGTTCCGGGGGCGATGAGGAGCGTTTCGGCACCGTTTTGTCGGGTTCGGCACGCCCAAGCCCACCGGCGCGGTCGGGTTCGGCCCGCCAGACGCCAGCGACACAGCCGTCCCCGCCCACTCAGCCGACGCAGCCGACTCAGCCGACTCAGCCGAGGAGGGCGCGCAGCTCGGTCTCGTAGGCGGCGCAGACGTCGCTCCACGCGTAGTGCCTCCGGGCCCGCCGCCGCCCCGCCTCGCCCAGCTCGGCCCGTCGCCCGGGGTCGTCGAGCAGATCCGTGACGGCGAGGGCGATCGCGCCGGGCTCGGGGGCGACGAAGACGCCGGCCGCGCCGAGCACCTCGCGGTTGTACACGGTGTCGCGGGCCACGACCGGGGCGCCGCAGATCATCGCCTGCACGAGTGCCGGGTTCGTGCCGCCGACGCTGTGCCCGTGGAAGTACACGCCCGCGTTCCGCCAGAGGGCGAAGAGACGGCGGTCGTCGCGGAGGTGCCCGAGGTGCACGATCTTCGGCGAGCGCGCCGCCAGCTCGGCCACGCGGTCGTCGAGCTCGCCGCCGTAGCCGCTCGACCCGACGATCACCACGGTGTGCCGGCGAGCGACGACCTCGGCCGCCGCGACGAACTCCGCGACCGTGTTCTCGGGGACGAAGCGGGCGACGAACAGCGCGTATCCGCCCGGCTCGAGGTGGGCGTCGGCGATCGACAGCTCGGCGGTGACGGGGTCGGGTTCGTCGGCTCCGTAGGGCACGAAGACCCCGTCGACCCCGAACTCGTCGAGCCAGCGACGCTCGATCTCTCGGGCGTCGCAGACGATGCGGTCCGCCCAGCGCGCCGTCGCCATCGCCCCGCCGCGGAAGACCGCGCGCGCGACGCGACCCCACTTGGCGCGCTCCCACTCGATGCCGTCGACGTTGACGAGCGTCGGCACCCCGCGCCAGCGCAGCAGCGGCAGCCAGAAGCCGTTCGCGCAGTTCATCACCAAGGCGACGTCGGGGCGCCTCCGCACGGCATCGACGATCGCGGTCAACCCGTAGGTCAGCGTGCTGAGCGACCGGGTCTCGAGACCTCGGGTCTCGCGGCGCAGGATGCGCGGGTCGGCGCCATCGGCGCTCGTCGCCCCGGGTCGACCGTAGACGGTGACGTCCCACCCGGCGTCGGCGAGCGCGGGGGCGAGTCGGCGGACGGCCGTCTCGAACCCGCCGTAGTGGCTGGGGTAGCCGCGAGTCCCGATCACCGCGACTCGCGGGCGCCGCCCGGACGGGCCGAGGGGGCCGCCCGGGATCGCGGCGGCAGGACGACGGGACGGGTGGCGGGTGGGTGTCATGCGAGGCTCTCCGGTCGGTGGGGGTCGGGCACGGTCGGTCGGCCCGCGAGCGCCGTCGCCCCGGCGGCGAGGACGGTCATAGAAGGCCAGAAGACGTAGTCGAAGGTCACGAGCATCCCGACGAAGACGGCGCAGAGGGCCCGGGCGAGGGGATCGCGCGTCGCGAGGGCGACGACGAGCACGGCGATCATCAGGGCGACGCCGATCACCCCCTGCGTGGCGAGGGTGGTGACGAGCTGGTTGTCGAGCACCCAGAACCCGTCTTGGGGGAACAGCCCCTCGTCGTAGAGCCGCTCGACCGTGCCCACGCCGCTGCCGAACAGGACCTCGGCGAACGGGCGACCGAGGAGGCGCGGCACCGATCGGAGGGTCCCGGCCCGGTTCTCGTACGAACCGGACGACAGGAACCGGTCGGACGCCACACCGAGCTCGTCGACGAACACGACGACGACGACCAAGACCCCGAGGAGCGCCGCCGCGGCACGGACGACCCCGCGCCCCTCGGTGGCCGACACGATCAGCACCGCGACGGCGAGCACGGCGGCGAGCACGATGCTGCGACTGCCCGAGAGGAGCATCCCGGCGACGAGGGCCGAGCCGACGAGCACCCTGACCGGGCCGGGGACGCGGCGCCGCGCGGTGATCGTCACCACGAAGGCCACGCAGAGCACGACCCCGTAGGGGATGGGGTGCCCGAGCGTGCCCTGGACCCGCTCGAGCCCGCCGGGCAGGAGCGTGTTCACCAGCACGTACGCGTTCACGTCGCGGTGGCGCAGCCCCCAGGGCACCGGGTCGCCCGTGACGAACTCGACGACACCGAGCGCGACCTCGAGCAGGCCGAGCACGACGACGCCGACCCCGAGCACTCGGAGGTCGGTCTCCGTCACGCGCAGCAGGCACCACGCTGCGCCCACGGCGAGCAGGCCCACGCGCACCGTCAGACCGATGGCCTCGGGGTAGCCGACGGCGGTGGTCACGAGGGCGAGGCCGAACGACGTCGCCGTCAGCCCGACGACGACGCCGCCTCGCCGCCTCACGGGTGCCCCCGGCAGCACCGCGGCGACGGCCAGCAGCCCGATCGCGCCATGGACGGCCCCGGTGCGGATGCTCTCGGGGGCCGCCGACGACGCGGTGCCGACGAGCAGCCCGAGTGCGACCACGAGGAGGGCGCCCCGGCGTGCGGCGGAGGGCACGAGCAGAGCCCCCACCACCATGACGGCCAGGACGATCAGCCCCGCGGCGATGACACCCGGCCCGGTCGTCGACATGCCGCTCACGCGACGGCCCCCGAGGAGGCGCGGTGCGCGCGGACGAGGAGGGGCACCACCACCGCCGCCTGCACCCCGATCGCCACGGCCTCGGCCGCCGCGAGACCCGCGAGGGCGCCGGTCGCGCCGCCGACCGCTCCGCCCCACAGCACGCCCGTCACGCCGACCACGGCGGCGGCCGTCGCCGCGGTCGTCGTCGTGCGGACCGCGTCGAGCGTCACGAGGGCGAGCCCGAACGCCCTCGACTGGCAGGTCAGGGCGACGAGCAGCGCCGTCGCGACGACCGCCGACCCCTCGACCGTGACGGCACCCGTGAAGACGACCGCCACGACCGGCGGCATGGCCGTCAGCACCGTGACGGCCGACGCCGCGGCCAGGCCGGCGTTGAGGACGAGCGACGCGACCGTGCGGCGCGCGGCCACCGTCTCGTCGGGCGAGCCGACCCAGACCTGGAGTCGCTGGGGCACGACCGCGACGATGCCGAGCCCCGCGCGGGCCAGCCGGTCGACGGCGGCGAAGGCGGCCACGGAGCCGGGCGCCACGGCCTGCAGCAGCGCGGCCGGCAGGGTCTTGTACAGCGCGGTGACACCCCGCCCGGCGGTCACCACGAGCTGCCCGCGGACGATCGACGGCACGGCCAGCAGACGCTCGCGGGCCGGTGCGACCCGGACGCCCGCCGCCCGCGCGGTCGCGACCAGGGTGACCACCACGGCGAGCAGCGAGGCGAGGCCGTACGCCTCGAGCGGCCCGCCGAGGGCGATGACCCCGGCAGCCGACAGGGCGAGGACGACCCGCGGCAGGGCCTCGCAGAGCAGCGTCAGCCCCGGTCGACCGAGACCCACGAAGAGCCAGGTCGGGCTGAGCGCACCACCGGCGACGCCGAGGGTCAGCAGCACCGCCGCCCCGCGGTGCTCGTCGACGAGCAGCGTCACGGTGACGACCGCGACGGGCGCGAGGACGGCGAGCGCGACGAGGCGAGAGGCGAGGGCGTCGTGGTGGATCTCGGCGTGCCTCTGCGGATCGCGCGCGACGCGCTGCGGGCCGACGACCACCCAGCCGAGCTCGGCGACCACGGCGACAGCGGCCCCGACGGACAGGGCGACGGCGCAGACCGCCCAGCCGTCGGCCCCGAAACGCGTCGTCACGGCCGGCACGACGGCGAACGGGGCGAGTGCGACGACGACGGGCGAGGCGCCGTAGAGCAGCAGGGTCGTCAGGTGCCCGACGAGGCGCCTCACCGTCCGACGCCCGGGACGCCCCGGTGCGCCCGCTCGCCGAGGTGCGCGCCGAAGTGGGCGTCGAGTCGAGCGAACCCGCGTGCGACGAGGGCCTCGAGCGCCGGTGCGATCGGTGCGGCTCGCTCGTCCGAAGCGATCGCCGAGGCTGCGACGGCGCCGGTGCCGCTCGGGCGCCCGCGCCTCTCGTCCACGTCGATCAACGCGGCGGCCAGGGAGGCGGCGTCGCCCGGCTCGGTCTGGACGAGCAGCGGCCCCACCACCGCCTGCAGCTCGTCGAGCGCCGCGCTGCGCTGCGTGACGACCGTCCGCCCGCAGGCGAGGCCCTGCCAGACCTTGTTGGCGACGACCGAGAGGGCCTTGGGCGAATCGCCGAAGACGCCGAGCACCACGTCGCTCCGCCCGATCAAGGCGAGGAGCTCGCTCTCGGCGACGGGGTCGACGAACCGGCAGGAGGCGCGGAGCCCGTTCCGCTCGACGAGCCGGCGGATGCCGTCGCGGCGGGGTCCGCCTCCGACGAGCATCAGCTCGACCGGGCGCCGCCGCCGCACGAGGGCGAGCGCCTCCACGACCCTCTCGGTGCCGTGCAGGGGGATGTAGTTGCCGTAGTAGAGCACCCGGAGGACATCCGAGGGCGGGGGCGGCGGCAGATCACGGGCCCAGGCGGGGGCCCCGACGGGGAGGGCGACGACGGGGGTCGACCCGGCCACGGGGCGGAGCGCCTCGGCGCGGGGCTCCGTGTCGATCAGGACCACGTCGGCGAGCCGGACGGCGAGCCGATCGAGCAGCCGCAGCCGCAGCGCCCGTGCCGATCTCGGCGGGACGACCCCCCAGTCGAGCACCGCCGTCTCGTGCAGCCCGATGAAGCGGTCGACCACGAGGCGGGCGCCCCGTGCTCTCGCCACCAGCCAGGCCCACGGCGCATGAGTCGTCCGCATCTCGGCCAGCACCACGACGTCGGCGTGACGGGAGCCCTGCCAGAGACCCCGGGCGTCGACGAGCGCCCGGGTGAGGCGCGAGCCGTGCCGCCGGCGGGCGACGACGGTGATCTGCGCACCGAATCGATCGGCCAGGTAGGCGCGGATGCGCGCGTTGCGGGGGTACGCGACGTCGTGGACGCCGTAGTAGAGGACTCTCACGGCCCGCGTCAGAGGGCGACGACGTGGTCGCCCGTCAGCACGTGGCGGGTGTCGAAGGTGGGCACGCCGTGCAGAAGCGACAGGTCGACGCCGTCGTGGTCGGTGACGACGACGGCGGCGTCGACCTCGGCCACGACGTCGCGGACGAGATCGACCCGGCGGATGCCCTCGGGCCAGTAGCGCTCGTGCACGTGCGGATCGACGGCGACGACCTCGGCGCCCTGCTGCAGCAGGGACTGGGCGATCTTCAGCGCCGGCGCCTCGCGCACGTCGCCGGAGTTCTTCTTGTAGGCCAGACCCACGAGCAGCACGCGCGACCCGCGGACCGATCGAGAGCAGTCGTTGAGCATCGACTGGACCCGCTCGACGACGTGGTCGGGCATGTGCTCGTTGACGTCGTTCGCCAGATCGACGAACCGGAACGGCTGACCCAGCTGGCGACGCACCTGCCACGACAGGTAGCTCGGGTCGATCGGCAGGCAGTGCCCGCCGACGCCCGGGCCGGGGGTGAAGCGCATGAAGCCGAACGGCTTCGTGGAGGCCGCGTCGATGGCCTCCCACACGTCGACGCCGAGGCGGTGGGCGAACACGGCGAGCTCGTTGACCAGCGCGACGTTGACATGGCGGAAGGTGTTCTCGAGGAGCTTCGTCAGCTCGGCTTCGCGGGTGCCCGAGACCGGGACGGTGCGGAGGACGAGATCGTCGTAGAACCGCGTGACGGCCGCCAGCGAGGCGGCGTCGATGCCCGAGACGACCTTGGGGGTCTCGACGAAGCCCCACTTCCGATTGCCCGGGTCGATGCGCTCGGGGCTGTACCCGACGTGGAAGTCCCGCCCGGCGCGGAGCCCGGAGCCGTGCTCGAGCAGGGGCACCACGAGCTCCTCCGTCGTGCCCGGGTACGTCGTCGACTCGAGGATGACGGTGGCGCCGTGCCGCAGTCGCCCCGACAACGACCTCGAGGCGCTCTCCACGAACGAGAGATCGGGCAGCCCGTCTCGGAGCGGCGTGGGGACGGTGATGACCGCGACGTCGAAGGCTTCGCCGATCTCGTCGTAGTCGGCGGTGACCCGGTAGCGACCCGAGTCGGAGGCCGCCCGGAGGGCCTCGTCGGTGACGTCGTCGACGTACGACGAACCCGCCAGGAGACCGCCGATGCGATCCAGGTCGAGATCGACGCCGACCACCCGGTACCCGACCTCGACCGCCCGCATGGCCAAGGGCAACCCGACGTACCCCTGCCCGACGACCACGACTGTGCTGCTCATGTCAACGCCCCTCTCGACGCCCCCTCGTGGGGAGTCTGGGACGATCTAAGCACAGACGATATAGCAACCGAAGAATATTACATGGGGCTGTTCATGACTCGATGCCGTCGACGGCCGCCGGGTCGGCGTCGTGCAGGAAGGTCGCGAGGCGCTCGACCTCGGAGGTCTCGCCGATGGCCGCCGCGCCCCGACGCAGCGCGTAGAGGGAGCGGAGCACCCCACGGTTGGGCTCGTGACTCCACGGGACGGGCCCCTGACCGCGCCAGCCGGCGCCGCGGAGGGCGTCGAGTCCGCGGTGGTAGCCGACCCGTGCGTAGGCGTAGGCCTCGAGATGGGCCCCTCGCGCCTCCGTCTCGTCCGACAGGAGAGCCCAGGCCAGTGACGACCGAGGATGCGCGGCCGCCACCTCGGCGCGGCTCATGGTCTCGAGGGCGGCCAGCACCTCGGGCTCGGCGGGCAGGAGCGTCTCGGGCACGCCGAGGAGGTTCTGAGAGGGCATGCGGATCAGGTTATCCGGCGACGGGGCGGATCGCCTGACCCTTCCGATCGGCAGTATTTCATGTAACGTATCTCATGTTTGCCGATCCGACTGGAGAATGATGTCCGAGCCCCACGAGCCCCTCGTATCCGTCGTCATCCCCGCCATCGCCGTCGACGACCATCTGCTCCAAGCGGTCTCGTCGGCGCTCGGCCAGACGTGGTCGCGGCTCGAGGTCGTCGTGGTGCTCGACGGGGCGACGGGGGACGAGAGCGACCTGCCGGTCGACCCGCGCCTCCTCGCGGTCCGCCTCGAACGACGGAGCGGGACGCCCGTCGCCCTTAACACGGGGATCGCCGCATCGCACGGCGAGTTCGTCGCCCGCCTCGACGCGGACGACCTGGCCGAGCCCCAGCGCATCGCGCGACAGATGTCGGCCTTCGCGTCGCGACCCGAGCTCGTGGCCCTCGGGTCGTCCGTCACGGTCGTCGACGCCGACGGGGCACCCCTCCGGCACCTCGTCGCCCCCACCGGGCCCGATCTCCGACGCTTGCTGCTCACGCGGAACGCCCTGACGCACTCGGCCACGACCTACCGCCGCTCGGCGTTCGACCTCGTCGGCGGCTACGACACGCGCTGCACGCGCATGCAGGACTACGACCTGTGGCTCCGCCTTGCGACCGTCGGCCCGATCGACAACGTGCCCGAGGCGCTCATCTCCTACCGCGTGCACGACGGGCAGCACAGTCGGCGGACTCCGCCGTGGGGCCCGGCGACCCGCAGCGTGCTCGCCGGCCGACGCCGACTGGCGGCCGCGCTCGGCTCGCCGCCGGCGGCCCAGCGGGCCCGCGACGCGGTGTGGATCGCCGCCCAGTTCGTGCGTCACGTGGGCCTCCGCCGCCCCCGGTACCTCCCCTCCCGGCTGACGCGGGGTCCGCGCCGGGGCGTGCTGCTCGTCACGACCGCCGACGGCAGCCTCGACGTGCTCTACGCGGGTCAGCTGCGGCGCTGGATCGCGCGAGGTGTCGGCCCGCTCGCGGTCGCCTCCGCCGACACGGGCCGTCTGGCGGCGGTCGGGCGCCGGGAGCGCGTGGCGACGCACGCGCTCCCCCTCGTCCGCGAGCCGGCTCCCGTCGACGACGTGAAGGCGCTCGGGGCGGCGACGAGGCTGCTGCTGCGTCTTCGCCCTGCCGTCGTGGTCTACGGGACTCCCAAGGCCTCGCTGGTCACGGCCCTGGCGGCGACGATCGCTCGGGTGCCCCGACGGGTCCATGTGCTGCACGGGCTGCGGCTCGAGACCCAGACGGGTCTCCCCCGTCGCATCAGCCTTCTCGCGGAGCGCCTCGTGGCCGTGCTGTCGACCGAGACGGTGGCGGTGAGCCGCCCCCTCGTCGACGTCTGCCGCGAGCTCGGCATCCCGACCGGCCGCACGACCGTGCTGGGCCACGGCTCGGTGGGCGGCGTCGACGTCGAGCGCTTCGAGGCGGCGGGTCGCGACCCCGAGCGGCGGCGCACCGTCCGGTCGGCGCACGGCCTGGACGACGACGACCTCGTCGTGGGCTTCGTCGGGCGGGCCTCCGCCGACAAGGGACTCGTCGAGCTCGTCTCGGCAGTCGACCGGCTCCGCCGGGAGGGCCTCGCCGCGCACCTCGTGATCGTGGGCCCCGACGAGGGCCTGGCCGACCTCCCGCCCGAGACCCGTCGGCTGCTCGGCCAGGAGGGGTTCGCCCTGCACGGTCCCGTCGACCACGCGTCCGAGGTGCTGGCCGCGTTCGACGCGTTCTGCCTCCCCTCGCACCGCGAGGGGCTGGGCTCGGTCGTGCTCGAGGCGAGCTGCGCCGGGGTGCCCGTCGTCGTGAGCGACGCCCCGGCCCTCGCCGAGGTCGTGAGAGACGGCGTCACCGGGCTCGTCGTCCCCCGACGGGACGACGTCGCGCTCGCGGACGCCCTCCGCACCGTCCTGACCGATCGGCGAGTCGCCTCGGCCCTCGCCACGGCCGCCGCAGCCTCGGTGGCCGAGCGCTTCGATCACCGCGACGTCTGGGATCGGGCCGCCGAGCACCTCCTCGGGCACCTCAGCGCGGCGGGCGCTGCGGGCGCCGCAGACCCGGCGAGCGCTGCGGACCTCGCCAGCGCCGCGGACCTCGCGGGCGCAGCGGGCGTCAGAACCGGTGCCGACGCACCCACGCGTGCATGACCACGGCGGCCGCCGCCGACGCGTTGATGCTGCGGGTCGAGCCGAACTGCGAGATCTCGAGCACGGCGTCGGAGGCCGCGATGGCCTCGTCGCTGAGACCCGGGCCCTCCTGACCGAAGAGCAGCACGCAGCGCTCGGGCAGGTCGAACGTCTCGATGGGCACCGATCCCTCGACGTTGTCGACCGCCAGGACGGGCAGCCCGGCCTCCCGCGACCACGCCAGGAAGGACGCGACGTCGGGGTGGTGCAGCACGTGCTGGTAGCGGTCGGTGACCATCGCCCCGCGCTTGTTCCACCGCCGCCGACCGACGATGTGGACGGTGTCGGCGGCGAAGGCGTTCGCGCTCCGCACGATCGACCCGATGTTCATGTCGTGCTGCCAGTTCTCGATGGCCACGTGGAAGGGATGGCGGTGCTCGTCGAGATCGGCGACGATCGCCTCCATCGTCCAGTACCGGTACCGGTCGATCACGTTGCGGGAGTCGCCGTCGCGGAGCAGCTCGACGTCGTAGCGTTCGTCGACGGGCCAGTCGGACTCGCCGCCCGGCCAGGGCCCCACGCCGTGCAGGGGCTGCAGGGCATCGGCCGGCGTCGGGTCGGAGGCGTCGTCCTGGGACATCAGGCCAGGGTACGGGTGTCCGCGTCGAGGAGGCGCGCCTCCTGAGCTCCTGGAACGTCGCGTCGTGATGGCGAGGGCGGGAGCCGGGGGCACCTCAGTAAGGTGGCCGCATGGCTACCCGCGACGAAGTCGAATGCTGGCTCACCGACATGGACGGCGTGCTCGTGCACGAGAACCATGCTCTGCCGGGGGCGGCCGCACTGATCCAGCAGTGGCAGGACGAGGGCACCCCGTACCTGGTGCTGACGAACAACTCGATCTTCACACCGCGCGACCTCGCGGCCCGGCTGCGGGCCTCGGGGCTCGACGTGCCCGAGGAGCGCATCTGGACGTCCGCGCTCGCGACCGCCGACTTCTGCCGCTCGCAGATGCCGAACGGCTCGGCGTTCGTGATCGGCGAGGCCGGCATGACCACGGCGATGCACGAGGCCGGGTTCATCATGACCGAGACCGCCCCCGACTACGTCGTCGTGGGCGAGACGCGCAACTACTCGTTCGACGCCATCACCAAGGCCGTGCGACTGATCCGCAGCGGCTCGCGCTTCATCGTGACGAACCCCGACGCGACCGGACCGAGCGCCGAGGGGGTGCTGCCCGCCACCGGGGCCATCGCGGCGATGATCCAGGCGGCGACGGGGAAGTCGCCGTACGTGGTCGGCAAGCCGAACCCGATGATGTTCCGGTCGGCCATGAACCGCATCGGCGCGCACAGCGAGAACACGGCGATGATCGGCGACCGGATGGACACCGACATCATGGCGGGCATCGAGGCCGGCCTGCACACCATCCTCGTGATGACCGGCATCAGCGACCAGGCCGAGATCGAGCGGTACCCCTTCAGGCCGAACGAGATCCTGACCGGAGTGCACGAGCTCGTGCGGGCCGAGCCGGTCGAATCCGACGTCGTCCCGTCGGAGTTCTGACCCTCTGCTCGGCCCGCTCGACGGCGGATCAGAGGTCGACGACCACCGCCGCCCAGGACAGGCCGACGCCGAACCCGACGAACAGGGCCTTCTGCCCGCGGGACACCTGCCCGCTCGCCAGCCCGGCTTCGAGCGCCAGGGGGATGGACGACGACGTCGTGTTGCCCACGTCGTGCATCGCGACGACGAACCGGGCCGGATCGATGCCGAGCTTCTTGCGCAGGGTCTCGAGCATGAAGGCGTTCGCCTGATGCAGGACGAACACGTCGATGTCGTCCATCGTGAAGCCGGCCAGCTCGAGTGAGCGGTCGACGACCTCCGGGACCACCCGCAGCGAGAACGTGAACACCTCGGGGCCGTTCATGTAGAGGTCGCGCCCCGACGGCGTCAACCCGCGGGCCGCCGGCAGCGACTTCGGAGCGAGCACCGACGGGTCGGCGAACCCGCCACCGGGGACGATCAGGTGCTCCACCCCCGACCCGTCGGTGCCGTAGGCGAAACCGGTGAGGGCCGGCGCCTCCGCCGACGCCGTCACGAGGGAGGCGCTGGCGCCGTCGCCGAAGAGCGACCGCAGCTGCCGGTCGGCCGGGTTGATGAAGCGCGAGATCGTGTCGACGGTCACGAGCAGGATCGTCCGGGCCTGCCCCGACTCGATCAGGCCCTTCGCGACCCCGAGGGCGTAGATGTAGCCCGAGCAGCCCACGGTGAGGTCGAGCGCGCCCACATGGTTCCGGAGACCGAGCCGGTGCTGCACGAGAGAGGAGGTCGACGGCATGGTGAAATCGGGGCTCTGCGTGCAGAGGAGCAGGAAGTCGACGTCGTCGCGATCGACGCCGTGCTCGCGGAAGAGACGCTCGGCCGCGCCGACGGCCAAGTCGGACGAGGTCTCGCCGTCGACCACGTGGCGGCTGACGATGCCCGTCTTCGCCGCGAGGCGGTCGATGTTCTCGGGGGCGAATTCGCGGTTCAGCTCGTCGTTGTCGACGACCCGCGGGGGGACGAACGACGCGACCGGCCCGAGGGCGGCGTAGCGGAAGGGAGCCGAGGAGGCGCGGGTCGTGCTCATCGCGCCGCCCCCGGGAGCATCACGGCCGGCACCCCGAAGACCGTCGACCCGGGGCGGACCCGGCGGAGGACGACGCTGCCGGCGCCGACGCGGGCAGAGGCGCCGACCTCGACGCCCGGGCGCAGGATGGCGCCCGTGGCGACGAACGCCCGGTCGCCGACCGTCACCCCGCCGAGCAGGGCGGCCCCGCCGCTGACGGTGGCGACGTCGCCGACGACGACGTCGTGACCCAGGGCGGCGGACGTCTGGAGCCAGACGTGCGCCCCGACCGTCACATCGGTCGAGACCACGACGAACGGATAGACGACCGACCCCTCGCCGATGCTCGACCCCGGGAGGAGGACGGCGGTGTCGTGGACGAATGTCGCGTAGACGACCCCGGCGGCGTCGAGCCGCTCGACCACGGACGCCCGCGACCGCGGCTCGCCGATCGCGCACAGCACGAGGTCGGAGGAGTCGGGGACGTACGCGTCGATCGTGGAGACGACGGGTGCCGGAGACCCGGGTCGTTCGCCGGAGTCGTCGATGAAGACGACCTCGTCGATGCGCTGGTCGGCGAGGAACCTCGGCGACGACCGCACCATGGCGAGCAGCTCGCGACCGGCCCCGCCGGCGCCGACGAGGACGAGGCGACGACGCGTCTCGACGGGATCGAGACCCCCGGTCACGCGATGACGGGTGCGGTCAGGGCCTGGACGTCGGCCAGCGTGACGCAACGAGCCAGCGCCTCGGCGTCGACGACGACACCGCACGAGGAGTCGGCCTCGGCGATGAACATCGCGTTGGCGAGGGAGTCCCAGCCGATGTCGGAGAGGCGGTCGGTCAGTGCCACGGAGCCGGGCTCGGCGTCGACGAGATCGGCGGCGAGGGTGAGCAGGTCGGTGTCGTTCATGTGTCCTCACGGGGTCGAGGAGCACGGCTGTGCTCCGACCATCATGCTACCCGTGGTACATGTATTTCACAATATCAATCCTCACTTTCGGTGAGGCTCACCGGTCGGCTCGGAGGGCGGCCGGTTCAGAGCAGAGCCGGGACCACCACCTCGGGTCGCATCATCGCGTCCGACACGATGGCGGCCAGCGCCGCCGGGCCGTCGGCGGAGGCCGCCTCGGGTGCGGCGAAGGCCGATCCGACGAGGAGGAACAGGACCAGCAGGGCGAGCACGACGACGACACCGGCCGCCACCCCCAGCAGGATCTTGCGTTCGCGAGGCCACGTCTCGATGCCGCCACCCGAGGAGGTGCGGCGCGGCCGGGTCTCGTCACCGCGCCTCCTCGAACCGGGCTCGTCGATCGGGGCCGACGACCCGGATGGGGCGGAGAAGCCGGCGAAGGGGTCGGACTCGGGCTCCGGCGCCGCCGAACCGCGACGTCTCGGCCCGGGCTCGTCGTCGTCGCCGAACAACGGGACGAAGGGCGCATCGGACGGCGTCGACCGTGCCCGGCGAGGCAGGACCGAGGTCGCGGCGTCGTCGGCCGGCTCGTCGTCGACGACGTCGTGCTGCCCACGCTCGGAAGGGTCGTGCGCGCCTCGCCTCGCGCTGGACTCCGAGTCGTCGGAATCGACGGGGTCGACTTCGTCGGAGAGCGACCACGAACCGGCAGGCAGGGTCTCGGCGGAGTCCGGTTCGGCGACGGGCTGGCGGACGATGCCGAGGATCTCGGTGAACGTCGGTTCGTACTCGTCGTCGCGGTCGGAGGGCGACGGATCGCCTGCGGCGTCGCGCGGAGCCGGTTCGGGCGCAGTCGCCGCGGGCGCCACGGCCGGCGGGGGCAGCTGACCCGCCGCCTCGGCGAGACGTCGCTCGCGGCGCGTCATCTCGTGGTGCTCCTCCACCCACCAGGGGTCGGCCGACGAGGCGGCGGCCGGCGTCGTCGCGCCGACGGGGGCCGCGTCGGAGTCGCGGCCGGGGATCTGGACGGACTCGGGACGGGATGCGGGCTCGGGCTCGGGCTCGGGTGTGGGATCGCGTGCGGGCTCGGGCTCGGGCTCGGGCTCGGGTGTGGGATCGCGTGCGGGCTCGGGCTCGGGTGCAGGTTCGGCCTCGGCCTCGGCCTCGGGTGCAGGCTCGGCCGCGGGCTCAGGCTCAGGTGCCGCCTCGGCCTCAGGCTCCGGCGGAGTGCCGGAGGGGGCCTCGGACACCGGCAGCGCCCGGGTCTCGTTCAGGGGTGCGGGCTCGGGTGGATCGACGACGGGAGGGGCGTGGTCGACGACCCGCTCCTCCTCGGGGCGGTCGTCGGCGGGCAGGGTGAACGCCCGGGTCTCGGCGTCGGAGGTCACGATGTCGTGCGCCTGCGTCGGCGGCAGGTCGTCTTCGAGGTGCGGCTCGGGCACCGGCTCAGGCTCAGGCCCCGGCTCGGGCTCGGGCTCGGAGGGCAGCGCGCTCCAGTCGAAGGTGCGCGGCTCGGCGGCGAGGTCGGACGCGGTCGGGGTCGTGAGGATCGCGGTGAACGGGCCCGGCTCGTCCGTGGACTGAGAGCGCGGAGGATCGGCAGGAGCCGAGGGGGCCGGCGACGACGCGGGCGCGGGGGTCTCGAGCGAGGGCCGCTGCTCGCGAGGCGGGGCCGCGGGGGCCGCGTGCTCGTCGGCCGCAGCCTCGGAGGCGTCCGAGGGCGCTTCGGTCGGGGTCGGCTCGGCCGAGGCGGCCCGGCGCAGCGCCGCGAGATCGAGCGCCATGGGGTGCCCGGAGCTGCGCGAGACGGTCGACTCGTCGGTCGGCGCCGGGGGGACGGGCAGGGACGGCGCGCGGCGCGGCACGACGGGGACCACCGGGACGGACGCGGCGACGGCGCTGGGCGACGAGGGCTCGGGGTCCGTCGCGGGGATGGGGGGCGTCGCGGGCCGGATCTGCAGCTCGGGCTCTGACGGCTCCGTCACCGGCGCTGCCGCCGCCTCCGGAACGGGTTCGGGCTGCTCGGTGTCGTCGGGCTCGGGCTCGGGCTCGGGCTCGGGCTCGGGGCCACCGAACTGCGCGGCGAGCCAGTCGGCGGGGTCGCGCTCGGCATCGTCGGCGTCGCGACCGGTGGCCTCGTCGGTCACGGCCGCAACCCGAGATCGTCGAGATCGATGGCGGCGAGATACGGGTAGCCGGCGGCCTCGATGACCTCGCGGGCGCCGGTGCTGCGGTCGACGACGACGGCCACGGCGGCGATCTCGGCGCCGACGGCCTCGAGCGCCCTGGCGGCCGCGAGCGGCGAGCCTCCGGTCGTCGACGTGTCTTCGAGCACGACGACCCGCTTGCCGGCGAGCTCGGGGCCCTCGACCTGCTTGCCCCGCCCGTGGTCTTTGGGCTCTTTGCGGACCACGAACGCGTCGTAGTCCTTGCCGAGCGCGACGCCCTGGTGCAGCACGGCGGCGGCGATCGGGTCGGCGCCCATGGTCAGACCGCCGACGGCGAAGACGTCGGGGACCTCGTCGATGAGGTCGACCATGACCCGGCCGATCAGCGGAGCGACCCGGTGGTCGAGGCTGACCTTGCGGAGGTCGATGTAGTAGGTCGCCTTCTTGCCGCTCGTCAGAGTGAAGTCGCCGTGGAAGACGGCTTCGGAGCCGATGAAGTCGATGAGCTGTGTGCGTGCGTCGGTCACGCGCCCAATGGTACGGCAGACCCCTCCACAGGCACCGGCTCGGCCTCCTGGCGACCACGGGGGCGGCGTCACGGGACCGGCACCGCGCCTCCCCGGTAGCGTGGTCGGCATGCGAGTCGCCACCTGGAACGTCAACTCCGTCCGCGCCCGAGTGGGCCGTGTCGTCGACTGGCTGGTGCGCGAGGACATCGACGTCGTCGGCCTGCAGGAGATCAAGTGCAAGCCCGAGCAGTTCCCGTTCGACGCGTTCCGCGAGGCGGGCTACGAGGTCGAGCTGCACGGCCTCAGCCAGTGGAACGGCGTGGCCTTCGCCAGCCGCCTGCCGATGGACGACGTCGAGATCACCTTCCCCTCGCAGCCCGGCTTCGCCAAGGGCCAGGAGGGCCCCGATCAGCCGAAGGAGGCCCGCGCCATCGGCGTCACCGTCGAGGGGGTCCGACTCTGGAGCCTCTACGTGCCCAACGGCCGCGAGCTCGGCGACCCCCATTACGACTACAAGCTCGACTGGCTGTCGAAGCTCGCCGCCGAGACCCGGGCATGGCTCACCGAGAAGCCCGATCTGCCCCTGGCCCTGATGGGCGACTGGAACGTCGCGCCTCTCGACGCCGACGTCTGGGACATGTCGGTCTTCGAGGGCAGCACGCACGTCAGCGCTCCGGAGCGCGAGGCCTTCGCCCGGTTCGAGCAGGTCGGCCTCACCGACGTCGTCCGCCCGCGGATCCCCGAGGGCTACACCTACTGGGACTACAAGCAGCTCCGGTTCCCGAAGAACGAGGGCATGCGGATCGACTTCATCATGGGCTCGAGCGCGTTCGCCGACCTCGTGACCTCGGCCGCCATCCACCGCGACGAGCGGAAGGGCGACGCCCCGAGCGACCACGTGCCCGTCGTGGTCGACCTCGACCTCGACACCGAGCTGGACGACGATCGGCCGATGATCTTCTGATCGGGGGCGCAGGCTACGCGAGCAGCGCCGCGATGACGACGAGCACCGGCACCGCGACGATGGTCGTGACGAGCACCGTGTCGCGGGCGACGACCACCCCCGTCCGATAGCGCTGCGCGTAGTTGAAGACGTTCTGCGCCGACGGCAGCCCGGCCAGCACGACCGCCACGAACAGCTCGTGCCCCTCGAAGCCGAAGACGAACGAGCCCAGCAGCCACGCGACGAGCGGCATCACGCCGAGCTTCAGCACGGTCGCGAGCACGACGTCGGCGCGACCCTCGCGGGCCTGCAGCGGTCGGGACCCGACGAGCGACATGCCGAACGAGATCAGCACCACGGGCACCGCGGCGCCTCCGACGAGCACGAACGGCTGCATCACGGCCTCGGGGATCTCGAACCCGGTCACGGCGACGACGACGCCGAGGGCCGACCCGATCAGCAGCGGGTTCGTGAACGGCCGCGCGATCGTCCGGCCGAGGCTGCTGCCGCGATTGGTGGCGGTGTCCATGACGGCGAGCACGATCGGCGTGAGCACCAGCAGCTGGAACAGCAGGACGGGCGCGACGAACGTGGCGCTGCCCAGCACGTAGGTGGCGACGGGCAGACCGATGTTGTTCGCGTTCACGTACGCGCCTCCCATCGTCCCGATGGCGGTCTCGGCCGCCGACCTCTTCAGCACGAGCTTCAGCACCAGCACCGAGATCACGGCCGCGACGAGCGACGCGGCGGCGCTGACCACCAGGAGGCGCGAGAACAGCAGATGGACGTCGGCTTGCGAGATCGTCGTGAACAGCAGGCAGGGCGTCAGCACGAAGAACACCATGCGCGACAGCACGTGGTGCCCCTGCGGCCCGAGGAGGTCGATGCGGCCGACGACGTAGCCGACGGCGATCACCGCCCCGATGATCCCGAACCCGATCAGCACTCCGCCCATGCACCCATCTTGGTGCAGACGGCAGGCGACGCGGTCAGGCCGTGCGCTCGGCCGCCCCCCGGAACTCCGTCATCGTCGCGACGCCGTCGGCCGAGACCCCCTCGCGCGACAGGACCACGCGCACCGTCCGAAGGAGGATCCGCGCGTCGAGCAGCGGGGACGCCTCGTCGACGTAGCGGACGTCGAGGGCGAGGCGGTCCTCCCACGGGATCGCATTGCGGCCGGCCACCTGCGCCAGCCCGGTCAGCCCGGGGGCGACCTCGTGCCTCCTCGCCTGCTGCGGGGTGTAGCGGTCGAGGTAGATCGGCGGCAGGGGCCGCGGGCCGACGAGACCCATGTCGCCCCGGACGACGTTGACGAGACCCGGCAGCTCGTCGAGGCTCGTCGACCGCAGTAGAGCACCGAACCGCGTCAGACGGTCGGCGTCGGAGACGAGCCCCCGGCTCGGATCGACGGGCAGCATGCTGCGGAACTTCCAGAGTCGGAAGACCCGGCCGTCTCGACCCGCACGGTCTTGACGGAAGAGGATCGGGCGACCGAGCCGCAGGGCGACCGCCGCGGCCGTCACGAGCAGCACGGGCGACAGCACGACGAGCGCGAGGGAGGCGGTGGTCGCCTCGAACGCCCGCCGCGCGACCCGCGCAGGACGTGAGCGCCAGGCCGCACGCGAGCGCCAGCCCGCACGCGAGACCCCGGCCGGCCGGGTGTTCGGGGAGGCGCGACGCGTCGGCGCCCCGTCACGCACGGACACCCGCCGCATCGAGAGCGGCCGACAGGCGGGAGCAGACCCGGTCGAGATCGTCGTCGTCGAGCACGGAGCCGCTCGGCAGACTGAGGCCCCGGTCGAAGAGCGACTCCGCAGCCCCCGTCACCAGGTGCCCGTTCGACGCGAACACCGGCTGCAGATGCAGGGGCTTCCAGAGGCGGCGGGTCTCGATCGCATCCGCCGCGAGGGCGGTTCCGACGATCGCGACGGCGGCGGGGTCGTCGAAGACGAGCGACGTCAGCCAGGCGTTGTCGGCGTGGCCGGCGGCGCCGGCGGTGAGGCCGCCGTCGGACCCGGCGTCGAGCCCGCCGTCGTGCAGCAGTCGCACACCGGGTCGACCGGCGATCAGCGATCGGTATCGCTCGCGGATCGCGTGCCGTCGGGCGATCATCTCGCCCAGTCTGGAGAGCTGCGCCCGACCGAGAGCCGCCAGGACGTTGCTGAGCCGGTAGTTGTAGCCGATCTCGTCGTGCTCGTAGTGCGCCACCGGGAGGCGCGCCTGACTCGCGACGCGCCGCGCATCGGCCGCGAGCTCGGCGTCGTCGGTCAGCAGCATGCCGCCGCCCGAGGTGGTCATGATCTTGTTCCCGTTGAACGACACGGCCGAGGCGCGGCCGAACGAGCCCGCCGGACGCCCGTGGCGGCTCGCCCCGAACGACTCGGCGCTGTCGCAGAGCACCGGCACGCCGTGGGCCTCGGCGACCGCGCCGATGCGCTCGAGATCGGCCACCCGCCCGTAGATGTCGACCGGCAGCACGGCCGAGACGGCCTTCCCCGAGGCGGCGAGCGCCGTCAGCGCCTCGTCGAGCAGATCGGGGCACAGGTTGCCGGTCTCGGGGCTGCAGTCGACGAAGTAGGGCACGGCGCCGGCGTGGACGGCGGCGTTGGCCGTGGCGGCGAAGGTGAACGAGGTCGTCACGACGAGCGAGCCCGGGAAGACGCCGAGACCGCGGAGGCCGAGATGGAGGGCCGCCGTGCCGGAGGACAGGGCGACGCCGTGACCCGCCCCGACCCGGTCGGCCACCTCGCGCTCGAAGGCGTCGACCTCGGGGCCGAGCGGTGCGACCCAGCCCGAGCGGAGCGCGCGGTCGACGGCGTCGCGCTCGGCCTCGCCGATGTCGGGTGCGGACAGGTGGATTCGCGACGCCATGGGTCTCCTCGGTGTATGTGACATACGGATATTACACGTGACGGAGGCTCACGTCGAGAGCCGACCCGCGCCTCCTCGGCTCGCGGTGGTCGATGATGGAGGGGTGACGCGACTCCACGACCCCTCGGCCCATTCGTTCGCCTCCGACAACTACGCGGGGGCACACCCCGAGGTGCTGCAGGCCCTGATCGACGCGAACGGCGGCCACGTCGGCTCGTACGGCGCCGACCCCTACACACGGAGGCTCGCCGAGGTCGTCGTCGAGCAGTTCGGCGAGGGCGCCTCGATCGACCCGGTGCTGACCGGCACGGGCGCCAACGTGGCCGCGCTGCAGGCGCTGACGCCCCGCTGGGGCGCCGTGATCTGCGCGACGACGGCCCACGTCTACACCGACGAGGGCGGTGCGCCCGAGCGCCTCGGCGGCATCAAGCTGCTGACCGTGCCGACGCCGGACGGCAAGCTCACCCCCGAGCTGATCGACCGCCAGGCGCACGGCCGCGGCGACCAGCAGCGCCCCCAGCCGCTCGCGGTGACCATCACGCAGAGCACCGAGCTCGGCACCGTCTACACGCCCGACGAGCTGCGGGCGATCACCGACCATGCGCACTCGCTCGACATGCGGGTGCATCTCGACGGCGCCCGCCTCGCCAACGCGGCGGCCTCGCTCGGCGTGCCCCTGCGGGCGATCACCCGCGACGTCGGCGTCGACTCCGTCTCGTTCGGCGGCACCAAGAACGGCCTCGTGCTCGGCGAATCGATCGTGACCTTCACCGAGGAGGCGCGGGCCGGCCTGGTCTTCCTCCGCAAGATGGACGCGCAGCTGCTCTCGAAGATGCGGTTCGTCTCGGCGCAGTTCCTGGCGATGCTCGACGACGACCTGTGGCTGCGGTCGGCGACGCAGGCGAACGCCATGGCCACCCGACTCGCGTCCGGCCTCGCCGACCTGCCCGGAGTCACGATCACGCAGGCGGTCGACGCGAACGCCGTGTTCGTGGTGCTGCCCCGGCACGCGGTCGAGCCCCTGCGCGAGCTGCACCGCTTCTACGACTGGAACCGCGCCTCCGGCGAGGTCCGCCTGATGTGCTCGTTCGACACGACGCCCGAGCAGGTGGATCGATTCGTGGGCGATGCGGGCGCGCTGCTGCGCCCATGATGACATTTCTGCATATTTAATATTTGATGTAACATGAGGTCTTGTTCAGATCCGGCGTCCCGACGCCCCGAACCGAGGACCCTCATGACATCGCTCCGCCTGCGCAACGCTCTGACCGCAGGGCTCGTGCTCGCCCTCGCCGCCCCACTGGTCGTGGCGTCGAGCCCGCATCCGCCCGCGGCCGCGACCTCGGCGTCGGCCGCGACCGCGGCGACGCTCTTGTCCGACGCCGTGCCCGGCGGCCCCCGTCCGACCTCGATCCGCCTCAGCGACGACGACGCGTCGACCACCGTGCTCGTCCACGGGCTCGGCTCCGCGAGCCAGGCGCAAGGCCGCGAGAACCGGTCGATGCGCCACAGCGACCGCCAGCCGACCGGGCGCTTCGCGTCGAACGGCGACACCCTGACCGTGACCGTCCCCGACGACGCCCCCGCCATGTCGATCGCCATCGGCCTGTTCGGGCCGCACGCGGCGTACAACGACGGAGCCGACCGCGGCCAGTGGTCGAGCGCGCTCACCCCGGGCGTGAACACGATCACCGCACCCCTCGACGGCATGGTGCACCTGACCAGCACCGTCGAGGGCGGTTCCGCCGACGTGATCGTCGAGGGCGGACGCCCCGTCCCGGTGTTCATCGCCGGTCAGACCACGAACGAGGCGCTGCGAGCCGAGATGACGCGCCTCGCCGACGCCCCGTTCGTCCAGGTGATCGGCGACCGCTTCTTCGGGGACTTCCAGACCGATGCGACGGGCACGGTGATCGTCCGGGTCGACATGGAGACCCGGGTCGCCGAACTCGACCACGCCATCGAGGTCACGAACCGCACCTACGGTCTGCGCGACGACGGAACCGGACTCGCCCGCAAGTCCGGTCACCGCATCTACGTCGCGGCGCCGGACACCGGCGGCGGCTACGCGAGCGCGACGCACGAGCGCGTGAACTTCCCCGTCCGGACGGGGGCCGCAGGCGACCTCTTCCGTGCCTCCGCAGACGACCAGTGGGGCTGGTGGCACGAGGTCGGTCACACCTATCAGACCCCGACCTTCAACTGGGCCGGTCAGGGCGAGGTGCTCGTCAACCTCTCGCCCCTCCACATCCAATCGAGCAACGGGTGGCCGAACCGACTCGACCGCATGGTGGGCGGCTTCGACTCGTTCTTCGCGCAGCCGGTCGAGGAGCGGGTGTACATGTCGGAGGGCAACGTCTGGACTCGGCTCTTCCTCTACGACCAGCTGCGCCGGGCGTTCGGCGACGACTTCTACCCCCGGGTGAACCAGGAGTACCGCGTCATGCGCGCCCTGGGCGAGCAGCAGCCCTCGGGCGCCGAGGCCCAGCGGCAGCTGTTCGCGGTGACGACGTCGCGCGTCGCCGACCGGGACCTCTCCGAGTACTTCCGACAGTGGGGCTTCGCTCTGGACGACGAGACGAAGGCCGCCCTCGCCGAGCTGCCGCCCCTGCAGAACCCGATCTGGGAGAACCGGCTGTCGACCGAGCCCGTCGTCGAGCGCGCGGTGCCCGCGTACACCGTCCCGGTGGGCGCGCTCGACGCCGTCGACGAGTCGGTCACCCTCGGTCAGCGCGCCCTCGTGACACCGCCGACGACGCGCGACCTCCGCGACTCCGACGGCGCCGGCGAGGTCGAGGTGCTCGGCACGAGCCTCGACGCGGCGGGTGTCGGCACGGGCGCGGGCGCGGCACGTCTCACCGCCGTGAACGACACCGGCGTCCGCGAGGTCCTCTCGACGCCGGTGACCGTCACCCCCGGCTCTTCCTTCCAGTTCAGGGGCCGGCAGGACCGCGTAGTCGCGACCCTCGCCCTCGAGCCGACGACCGACGAGCTCCGGATGACGGCGGGGACGACCTACACGGCGCACTCGGACTTCGGCGCCGACGAGTACGTCGGAGCGACCGTGTACGACGCCAGGGGTCGCGAGCAGAGCTCCTTCTCCATCGCCGGGCGCGACACCGCCCATGCCGCCGCCGCGGCGTTCGACGGGACCTCCGTCGGCGAGGGCTGGTACATCACGATCCGCCACCGGGAGGCGGGCAGCCGGCTGTCGCGCTGGGACGCCGACAGCCCCGTCGGGCGGAACGACGCGAGGACGCAGCACTACCGGGTGGTCGACGACCGCCTGACCGCCGTCGACTCCGTCCCGACCGCGCCCGACGGCTCGATCTCCGCCGTGCCGGCGAACGGCACGGTGCTGCTGAGCCGCGGTTCGTCGACCGCCGTCCCCGTCACGATGGAGGCGGTGGACCGGGTCACGTCGCTCGAGACCGAGCTCGTGCTCACGGCCCCTGCGGGCACCGTGTTCTCCGGATCGCAGGAGGCGCTGGTCACCGAACTGCGCCTCCCCGGCCGGTCGTGGGCCGTCACCGGCAGCGTCACCGCGACGGACGGCGTGCCGAGCGACGACGGTCGGACGCTGACGCTCACGGTCCGCGGGGCGAGCGGGCTCGATCTGCCCGACGGCGCGCGTCTGCGCTGGGCACCCGTGGTCGCCGTCCCCGACGAGGGGGCGCCGATCGGCGGCGGCCTCGACTGGACCCTGACGGGCACCGCCGGGGGTGCGGCGGTCGCGACCGGGAGCTGACGACCGGCCGTGCGCGAGACGGCGGGCGAGGAGGCGCGGGAATGACGGGTGCGCCCTGATGCGTTACAGGATCGGCGGCCCGATGACGCGCCTCCTCGCCCCGTCCCCCAGCAGAAAGACGCGCCATGTCGATCACCGAGACCACCTCGTCCACCGCCGCCCGCACCGCCGTCACCAGCGTCCCGATCGTCAGCGAGCTCGCCGAGCGCTGGAGCCCGCGCTCGTTCGACGCCGCCGCCACGGTCAGCGACCAGCAGCTCGACGCCCTGCTCGAGGCCGCCCGCTGGGCGCCGTCGGCCAACAACAGCCAGCCGGCGCGCTTCGTCGTCGCCCGACGCGGCACGCACCACTTCGACACGATCGTCGACGCCCTCGTCGGGTTCAACGCCGGCTGGGCCGTGAACGCGTCCGCGCTGATCGTCGCGATCGCCGAGACCTCGTCGGTCGAGGGCGACCTGCGCCCCACCGCCGAGTACGACCTCGGCCAGGCCGTCGCCCACCTCTCGGTCCAGGCGCAGGCCGAGGGTCTGCACACCCACCAGATGGCCGGCGTCGAGTTCGAGCGCATCGTCGCGGCGTTCGACCTCGCCGAGAACCTCAAGCCGATGACGGTCACGGCGGTCGGCGTCGTCGACAGCGCCGACAAGCTGGCCGACGCCCTCGCCGAGCGCGAGACGGCGCCCCGCACGCGCCTGCCCCTCGGCGAGCTCGTCGTCGCCCGCAGCTAGGACCCCGGCGAGGCCGCCCGCCTGATGGCGGCCCTGACGCTTTCTCAGGTGTGTGATATTCTATATGAGATTTCACTGCCTCAGGGAGCCTCATGCATACGCGTCTCGTCCGTTCCGCCCTCACGACCGTCGTCGTGGCGGCGTTGACCGCCCCACTGCTCGTCGGGGCCGCGCCGCAGCCGGTGGCGGCGGCCGCGCCCGGCGACTCGAGCCCGTCCGCGGGGCCGTCGTCGAGCCACGGCGCGTCGGACGCCGTCGTCACGTCGTCGACCCCCGGCGGCCCTCGACCGACGTCGATCCGCCTCAGCGAGGACGACGCGACGACGACGGTGCTCGTGCACGGCCTCGGCGACGCGCAGACGGAGCGACAGCGCGAGAACCGCCGGATGCGGCACAGCGACCTGCAGCCGACGGCCCGCTACGTCCGCGCCGGTGAGGAGCTGACCGTGACCGTACCCGAGGGCGCGCCCGCCCTCTCGCTCGTGATCGGTCTCTACGGAGCCCACTCCGAGCACAACGGCGGCGGGGCGCGCAACCGCCAGAACTCGGCACTCACCCCGGGCGTCAACGTCGTCACGGCGTCGCTCGACGGCATGGTCTTCCTGCGGAGCACCGTCGACGGCGGTTCCGCCGACGTCGAGCTCTCGGGCGGCGAGCCCGTCCCGTCGTTCGTGCTCGGCCAGACGACGAACGACGAGCTGCGCGCCGAGATGGCCCGCCTCCCCGACGCCCCGTTCGTCACCGTGATCGGCGAGCGCATCTTCGGCGACTTCCAGCGATCGCGCACCGGCGCGCAGATCCTCGCCGCGGACGTCCCCGCGCGGGTGGCCATGTGGGATCGCAGCGTCGAGATCACCAACGACACCTACGGCCTGCACGACGGCGCCACGGGTGTCGCCCGCAAGGCCCCGCATCGCATCTACGTCGCGTCGCCCGACAACATCCCCGGCGCGTACGCGACGGCCGGCGACGAGAGCATCAACTTCCCGGCGAACGGGGCCGCCCGCGACCTGTTCGTGCGCGACGAGACCCGCCTCTGGGGCTTCTGGCACGAGATCGGTCACACCTATCAGGCCCCGAACTACCTCTGGGCGGGGTTGAGCGAGGTCACGGTGAACATCTCGCCGCTGCACATCGAGTCGGCGCAGGGCTGGTCGAGCACCATCGACTCCCCCGGTCACCTCAGCACCCTCGACCGCTACTTCGCCCGCCCGGTGGAGGAGCGTTCGTACGCGTCGTCGGGCACGAACGAGATCGTCTTCGACCACCTGCGTCGGGGGTTCGGCGACGAGTTCTACCCTCGCCTCAACCAGGAGATGCGAGTCATCGCCGCCCGGGGCGAGAGCGATTCGCTGACCGACGAGGCGAAACGCCAGCTGTTCGCGATCACGGCGGCCCGGGTGGCCGACCGAGACCTCCGCGAGTTCTTCCGCCAGTGGGGCATCGCCCTGTCGCCGGCCACGTCGACCGCGATGGCCGAGCTGCCGGCTCTCACGGAGCCCATCTGGCGGAACCGGCACAGTCGCGACCGGATCCGCGAGGACACGATGCCGGCCTTCACCTACCCGACGGGATCGATCGACCGGATCGACGAGCAGGTCGCCGTCGGACAGCGACAGCTGGCCACCGCCCCCGAGGCGACGGGGCTCGCGAACTCCGACGGCGTCGGGTCGATCCGGGTTCAGGATCACACCGTCCGCGCGAACGCGGCGGGGGTCGGTGCCGGAACGGCGGGAGTGACGGTCGCGAACGAGTCGGGCATCCGCGAGATGTTCTCGACTCCGCTCACCGTGCGACCCGGCAGCATGTTCGAGTTCATCGGCATCGCGTCCCGCTACATCGGCTGGATGGCGCTCGAGCCCGCCACGCACGAACTGCGGTTCTCCGCCTCGTCCGGCTACCCCAGCCATGACAGCTTCCGCGGGCGGGAGTACGTCGGCGTGACGGTATACGACGACCGCGGTCGCGAACGCTCGTCGCTCTCCATCGAGGGCCAGGACACCGCCCACTCCGTCGCGAAGGCCTTCGACGGCAGTCGCGCCGAGGACGGCTGGTACGTCGTCGTCCGACACCGTGAGGCGAACACGCGCCTGACCTGGTGGGACGACGACGTCCAGCAGCCGCGCGATGCGGCGACCGTGCGCCTCCTGAAGGTCGACGGCACCCGCCTCGTGCCCGTGACGGCGATCCCCGGTCGCGGGGCCGCGGCGACGGTCGCTCGAGGCCTGCCCGGCGAGACCACCGACACCGCGCGGGTGGACGTCCGATCGCGTCAATCGGGTGTGATGACGGTCGAGGCGCCCGCCGGTACGACGATCGCCGATGTTCAGGTCCGTCGCACGAACGACGACCACGCGTGGCCGTCCATCGACTACGACTACGCCGACGACCGGCGTCGCGTGACGATCACGAGTCGGACCGGTGACGGCTCCATCGCCTACGGCCCCGGCGGCGACAACCACGTCACCGTCTCGTTCGACGTCGCGGAGGACGCCCCCGCCGACACCCTGCTCGGCGGCGGGCTCGCCGAGGTGACCGCGGTCGGCGGGTCGATCGCCCTCGCCGGGGCTCACGTGTCCGTCTCCACGTCGTCCGTCGAGCACGGTGCGCTCTCGCCGAGGTCCGCTGAGCAGGTCACGCTGACCCGAGGCGGCACCACCCGCGTGCCGTTCGAGGTCGCCGTCTCGACCGCGGCCCTCACGCGACCCACGGGGACGATCACCCTGACGGCGCCGACCGGCAGCACCTTCGCCGCCGGCCAGGACACGATCCGCGGCGCCTGGTACCGCGACGACCTCCCCGACGGAAGAGGCATGCGCCTGACCGGCACCCGCTCGGCCGACGGGACCCGGTACGAGTACTCGTGGGCGCCCATCGACGATGCGGCACCGAACTGGTCGTCGCCCCGGCACGAGGTGCTGCGCTGGTCGCTCGACGTCGTGACCGCCCGAGACGCCGACCCGGAGGCCGGCGCCCTCGGCTACGCCGTCACCGGCACCTCGGAGACCGGCGCCTTCGACGCCCGCGGTGGCACGCCCACCATCCCGGAGGGCGTCGCGAGCCTCGTCGCCGGCCAGGTCGACGAGACGGTGACCCTGCTGCGGGGAGGGTCGGCCCCCGTCCCGTTCGTCGTCCAGACCACGACCGCCCTCGACGGGCTCACCGGTCGCCTGGAGCTCATCGCTCCTGCCGGCACCGTGTTCACCGACGCCGAGGAGGCGCTGGTCACCCGGGTGCGCGCCCCCGGGGGCCGGTGGGTCGCCACCCCCGACCTGGTGGTCGACGACGCGACGCTCGGGCGCGAGGGGCGCTCGATGACCCTGTCGGTGCGGACGACCGGCGATCTCGGGCTCGAACCCGGTTCGGAGCTCCGCTGGGCCGCAGACGTCGAGGTCACGACCGGCGCGGCCGTCGGCGACGCCGACCTGCGCTGGGTCTTCAGCGGCGAGGCCGACGGACGAGAGGTCGCTGCGCGCGACTGACTCCTCGGCGCGCCGGCGGCGTCGTCCGCCGCCGGCTGCACGTCGACGACAGCCCGGACCGATCGGGCGGCACCGCACAGACGAGGAGGCGCGACCTGCCAGACAGGTCGCGCCTCCTCGGTCTCTCCGGTCGCGTCAGCCGGCCAGGCCGCGGTAGAGCTCGATGTGCGCCGCGACCATCCGCTCGATCGAGAAGCGCTCGCGCATCGGGGCGGCGTTGTCGGCGAAGCCCGCCGCGACGTCCTCGTAGTCGCGCATCAGGTCCAGCGTCAGCGGCAGCAGACTGCCGACATCGGCGACCTCGAGCACGGGGTGGGCGGCCGGCAGCTGCTCGACGACACCGCCGACCCGGAACGAGATCACCGGCAGCCCCGAGAAGCCGCTCTCGGTGACGACCGTGGGCTGCGCCTCCGTCCGCGACGCCACGACCAGGAAGTGCGCGTCGAGCAGGCGCCGTCCGAGCTCGGCACGGGTCTGAGGGCCGACGAAGGTCACGGCGTCGGCCACCCCGAGCTCGGCCGCGAGCCGCTCGAGCTCGGGCCGGAGGGTCTCGCGCTGCGACACGATGTCGAGCACGGCGGGGACCCCTTCGCGGCGCAGGTCGGCGATCAGCCGCACCGTGAGGTCGACCCGCTTGAGCTCGATCAGCTGCCCGACCGAGACGAACCGCCAGGGCTCGCCTCCGGCCGGTCGCCGACGGAGGCGCGACGGGAAGTGCGAGGGCTCGACGCCGTTCGCGATGACGTGCATCCGCGCGGGGTCGACCCCGTCGACGATGTCGAGCACGAGAGCGCGCTCGGTCTCGCTCATCACCACCAGGGCGTCGCTGTGCCGATACGCGCCGGCGAGCACCCGCTGCTGCAGCCGCGAGGCGGGGGCCTCGGTCTTGTGCCGCGTGAAGACGACCTTCGACCGGGTCGGGGCGAGCAGACGCACGCACGACCGGGTCAGGTGGTTGAGGTGCACGAGGTCGTAACCACGCCAGCTGGTGTGCAGGCCGGGGGCGACGGGGGTGACGTCGATGCCGGCCGCGATGAGACCGTCGAGGAGGAGCGACTCGCCCGACTCCTGCAGGTTGCGAGCACGGAACTCGGGGGGTGCGCCGAAGATGGCGGCGTCGAGGAGGACGCGCATGATGATGACTCCTGTCGAAGGGGGCGGGACGGTCAGACGGATGCGACCGCGGTGGTGTCGTGGAGGCCGGATGCCCGCGCGGCGTCGGCCCAGCGCAGGGCGTCGGCGATGCCGTCGTCGACGGTCAGGCGCGCCTCCCAGCCGAGCAGGTCGCGGGCGGCCGAGACGTCGGCGAAGGCACCGGCCGTGTCGCCGACCCGCCGCCCCGCGACCTCGACCCGGGGGGCGTCGCCGACGACGCGCGCGAAGGCCTCGACCAGCTCGAGGACGGTCGTGCCCCGACCGGTGCCGAGATTGAGGGCCCGGAACGGCCTGGACGCGTCGACGACCTCGTCGAACCGGTCGACGACGAGGGCGTGAGCCTCGGCGAGATCCCAGACGTGCACGTAGTCGCGCACCCCCGAACCGTCTCGGGTCGGCCAGTCGAGGCCGGTGACGGTGAAGGGCGACCCCGCCTGCCAGGCGGAGACCAGTCTGCCGAGCGCATGACTCGGCGTCGGCAGCTGCAGACCGGTGCGGAGCGCCGGATCGGCCCCGATGGGGTTGAAGTAGCGGAGGGCGACGGCCCGGAGGCCGCCGGCCGTCGCGCCGGCCTCGAGCACGCGCTCGACGACGGCCTTGGTGTCGGCGTACGGACTGAGCGGCGCCAGCGGCGACCCCTCGTGCACGACGCCGTCGATCGGCGTCTCGTAGATCGCCGCCGACGAGCTGAAGACGACGCGATCGAGGCCGTTGCGCGTGAGGCTCGTCAAGAGGGAGACGGTGCGGGCGACGTTGCAGTCGAAGTAGCCGAGCGGATCGGCGACCGAGTCGGGCACGACGATCTTGGCGGCGCAGTGCACGACGACGTCGATGTCGGGGTTCTCGCGGGCGATCCGATCGATCAGGGCCGCGTCGGCGATGTCGCCCCGGTAGAAGCGGTGGCGTTCGGCGAAGGCCGCGACACCCGTCGACAGATCGTCGAGCACGATCACGTCGTGCCCTCGGTCGACGCAGGCCGAGGCGATGGTGCTGCCGATGAACCCGGCGCCGCCGGTGATGAGAACCGTCACGGCCTCCCCTTCGTCTGTCTTTGTGGGCCACTTTGTAGAATATCACATTGCTGACAGATATTCAGAGATGCGTGACGGGCCCTCGGTCGGATCTCGGACGTCGGACGAGTCGCGCCGACCTGACGAGGGCGCAGACGACCGCGCCGATGAGCACCGAGGCCATCAGCCACAGCTGCGGGTCGCCCACCCCGCGGGCCGACACGGCCACGAGGCAGACGGCGACCGACGCGGCCGTCGCCACGAGGTCGCTCACCAGCCAGACGCGCAGGTGCCCCCGAGCGGCGCAGACCATCGAGAGGGCCGTCGCCACGCCGCGGACGACGGCGGCGGCCAGCAGGACGACGCCCGCCACGACGACGCCCGGGTACCGGTCGGTCAGCAGCCCGGCGGCGCCCCACTGCACGACCCCGGCGATCAGCGCGCAGGCGAGGCAGACCGCGCCGACGATCGCGACGAACCGGTCGGCACGGAGGGGCGATCGACCCGACCGCGGGTCGATCACCAGACGCCCGACCATGTTCTTGCCCAGATAGACGGGCACGAGCAGCACCAGCGCGGCGAAGCGGTTGGCGACGGCGAAGGTCGCCACGGCCTCGAGTCCCCCGACCATCTGCAGCGCCCACAGCACGACCCACGGCCCGATCTGACCCGCCGAGGCCGCGGCGAGCCCGGTCAGCGTCACGCCTCGATCGCCGGTCGACGCCGCGGTCACCCCTGCGGTCACCCCTGCGGACGACGCCGGTCGCGACCCGAGGAGCGCCTCGACACCCGGCCGACGGGAACACCGGGCGACGGCCGCCAGGACGCAGAGCGCGACGACGGCGTCGAGCAGCACGAGACCGACGGCCGCGCCGAGGGCCCCCGCCCACAGCCCGCCGGCGACGGCCAGAAGACCCGAGACGAGACCCCGGGACCCGTCGACGACCGCGGTCGACACGGTGCGCCCCGACCCCGCCAGCACGCCGACGAAGGTCTCGGTCACCGTGATGCCGCCGGCGGCGAGACCCACCGCGAACGCGGCGAGCGCGAGCTCGGGATGCCCGTAGACGACCGAGAGACCGACCGAGACGACGACGCCGTCGGCGAGCGCCACGACGCCGAACCAGCGCTTGCGACCGCGGACGGCCTCGGCGAAGGCGACGAGAGGGGATTCCCTCGCCGCGCCTCCTGCACCCTCCGTCGCGGTGCGACGACGGGCCGCCGAAGCCGCCGCCGACACGGCGAAGGCGGAGCTGCTCAGCGAGGCGACGCCGAAGACCGTCGCCTGCACGAGCGAGAACAGCCCGAACTCCGTCGGCGAGACGACGAGCGCCAGGGTGGTCAGCGCGACGAACTGGACGCCCTTGCCCGCCAGCCCGGAGGCGGCGGCCACCGCCGGGCCCGACCAGGAGGCGCGCGAGGGTCGGGCGGTCACGGCGCCGCCACCGCAGGCACGGGCTCCGAGGCCGTGGCCGTGGCCGTCGCCGGGAGCCTCGCCGCACGGTCCGCCGCCTGCTGGACCGCCCGCTCGGCGGATCGGTGGCGGATCGAACCGAGCCAGATGGAGAAGACCACGGCCGCGAGACCGAGCAGGATCGTGGTGACGGTCGTCGTGGAGGTCGACCGCACCGTGGCGAGCAGCGCGGAGAAGACGACGCCGTAGACCGCCGCGTCGACGGGACGACCGAGGCCTCGGCGGTCCCATCGACCGAAGGTCATGCCGAAAGCGACGAACAGGAGGGCCGAACCTGTGGTGCCGAAGTTCAGGAACGACTCGGCCACGATCGAGTAGCCGATCGCGTAGTGCTCGACCCTGTCGCGCAGCAGCGTGCCCACGAGGCGCGGATCGACCGCCGAGTACTCACGGTCGACCCCGGCGAGCAGCTCGACGAAGCGGATGGTGCCGACCGCGAAGGTCATGCCGTGACGATGGGCCTCACCCTGATCGACCCACGACACGGTCTCGACGACTGGTCTCAGGGTCGCGCCCATCTCGACGGTCGCCGCGAGCGGGGAGCCGAGCATCTCGCCGACGCTCGTGTCGGCGAGACCGTTGTCGCGGATGCGTTCGACGCTGCTGACGACGACGAGTCCCGTCACGACCACCAGCACCGCGATCACCTGACGCGGCATGGGACGGAGGCGCGCGAGGACGACCACGAGGCCGACGAGGGCGTAGAGCGCCGACGACCGCGACCCCATCACCAGGGTGCTCGCGGCGAAGACGCCGAAGAACACCAGCCCGACCGTCCGGACGGACGACCTGCGGCCCGCGACGACGAGCGACATGCCCGAGAGCGTGAAGGTGATGCCGGCGGTGAGCGACGGGTTGGCCGCGACGGTCGCGTCGTACAGCCGCTTGCCCCCCTGCCCGAGCAGCAGCCCGGGCTCGACGAGGGCGATCGTGCCGAGGACGTAGGCGACCGTGACGACGACGATGACCGTGCCGGTGAGGGTCATGGCCGCCTCCGTCTGCGCGCGCGCCCGCCCCGCCTCGTCGTCGAGCGCCTGCACGGCGGGACCGGAGCCGGTCGGCCGCCGTCGTCCGAGCAGGACGTAGCCGAGCGTGAAGGCGAGCAGAGCCCGGGCCACGAGCCAGACGGCCCGGAGGACCTGGCCGTTCGGGGTGAACCACAGCGAGAAGTAGTCGACGTCGTCGCCCGGGATGTCGGCCCCGGCGAGGGAGAACGCCACGAGCGGCACATGGAAGAGGACGAGCACGACGAAGAACATCGGCCCTCCGCTCCAGAGCCCGAGGGGGGCGGATCGGACGAGCAGACCGGTGCAGACGATCGCCACGACCACGGTGAGGCCGAACACGCGCATCTCGGCACCCACCCCGGTCGGGACCCCGGAGAGGAGCGACCACACCAGGACGATGGCGACCGCGAGGGCGGCGATCGCACGTGAGAGGCCGAGACTTCCAGGAGAGGACATGAGTGACATAGTAGAATATCATGTTGATATGGGCAACAGCAATCTGAGGGCCCATCGCTCCCTTGTGATCGATCCTCAGATGTGTATAGGATGCAACATATCAATACTCAGCCCAGGGAGAACCGTGACCTCATCCACCGTCGGCGACGTGGCCAAGAAGAACTGGCTCCTCCTGATCGCGTCACTCGTGCTCGGCGCCTTCGGGGGTGTCGGCCTCGCCTCGATCCAGCCGCCGCTGTACACGTCGACCACGCAGGTCTACGTCTCGGTGGACCTCACCGTCACGCAGAGTGCGAACGATCTCCTCCAGGGCGGCAACGCCGCCGAGCAGCGCGTCCGGTCGTATCTCGACCTCGTGACGAAGTCGACGGTGCTCGAGCCCGTCGCCGAACGCCTCGGCGTGACCCGCCAGTCCCTCGCGACGCAGGTGTCGGCCTCATCACCCTCGCGCAGCGTGCTCATCGACATCACCGCGACGGACCCCGATCCGACCCGGGCCCGCGACATCGCGGACGCCGTCAGCGAGCGCTTCCGGGACGTCGTCGAGAACGAGATCGAGCGTCCCGCCGGCTCTGACGCATCGTCCGTCACCCTGCTGGTCACCGAGCCGGCCGAGATCCCCTCCACCCGGTCGTCGCCGTCGCTGCGGACCAACGCGGTGATCGGCGCACTCGTCGGCCTCCTCCTCGGCCTCGTGGCGGCCGCCGCTCGCATGGTGCTCGACACTCGCATCCACGGGGCGGCCGACGTCGAGGCGTCGTTCGCCCCGCCGGTGGTCGGCTCGGTCCCGTTCGTCCGCGACACCGCGGAGCGCCCCCTGATCGTGCAGCACGCCAACCGCGGTCGGGCCGCCGAGGCCTTCCGCACGCTGCGCGCGAACCTCCGCTTCCTCGACAACGGCGCATCGAAGCGAGCGTTCGTCGTCAGCTCGGCCCAGCAGTCGGAGGGCAAGTCCACGACGGTGACCAACCTCGCCGTCGTCCTGGCCGAGACGGGAGCCCGGGTGGCGCTCGTCGACGGCGACCTCCGACGCCCGCGCGTGGCCGACATCATGGGGCTCGAGGGGGCCGTCGGCCTCACCGACGTCCTGATCGGCCGCTTCGAGCTCGACGACGTGCTGCAGCCGTGGGGCGCTCACGCGCTCAGCGTCCTGCCTGCCGGCAGCGTGCCGCCGAACCCCAGCGAGCTGCTCGGATCGGCGCAGATGCAGCTGCTGGTCGAGTCGCTGACCTCGCGCTTCGACTACGTGCTGATCGACGCGCCCCCGGTGCTGCCGGTCGCCGATGCGACCCTGCTGGGCGCCATCACGAACGGCGTGCTGATGGTCGCCGCCGCCAAGAGGTCGAAGCGCGCCGAGCTCGCCGCCGCCCTCCGGGCCTTCGACATCGCCGACGTCCGCTGCCTCGGCGTCGTCGTCACCATGACCCGCTCCAAGAAGGCGAGCGACGGCTACGGCTCGGGGTACTACGACCAGGGCGCGTCCGACGGTCGGCCCTCTTCGAGCCCGGCACCGCGCCTCCCGGTGTGACCCTCGCGGTCGACCTCGGGGCAGACTGTCCGTCATGCGCACCTGGGTGAAGATCTGCGGACTCACGACCGACGAGGCCGTCGACGCCTCCGTCGAGGCGGGCGCCGACGCGGTGGGGTTCGTGCTGGCCGCGGGCAGTCCGCGCACCCTGCAGCCGTCCGCCGCGCGACTGCTGGTCGGCCGGGTGCCGTCGTCGGTCGAGACGGTGGGCGTGTTCCGCGGCCAGGCCGTCGCGGAGGTCGTCGAGCTGGCACGCGCCGCGGGGGTCGCGACCGTGCAGCTGCACGGAGACGAGTCGCCGGGCGACGTGGCCACGGTGCAGGCCGCGGGGTTCCGGGTCATCCGGGCCGTGAGCGTCGACGCGTACGCCGACGAGTCCGAGGAGGCGCGGCGCGGGTTCCGTGAAGACGCACTGCTCATCGACGCGGTCGCCCCCGGAGCCGGCGCCGCCTTCGACGGCGCCCCCCTGCTGGCCGCTCCGCCGCATCGCGACTGGATCCTGGCCGGCGGTCTCTCCCCCGAGACCGTCGCCGCCCGCATCGACGAGCTGCGACCCGCAGGGGTCGACGTCAGCTCGGGTGTCGAGTCGTCTCGCGGGGTGAAGGACGTCGGGCTGATCCGCGCCTTCGTGGCCGCGGCCCGAGCCGACTAGGGCAGGTCGGGCCAGGTCGGGTCGGGTCTGCGGCCAGTCGGGTCTAGGGCAGGTCGTCGAGCACCTCGGCCTCGGGTTCGACCACGTCGAAGCGGGCGACCGTGAGCGAGTCGCCTCCCGGAGCGACCTCGACGCGGACGGTGTCGCCGTCGACGACGTCGCCGCCGAGCAGCGCCATCGCGAGCTTGTCGTCGATCTGCCGCTGCATCAGCCGGCGCAGCGGTCGTGCACCGTAGATCGGGTCATGCCCGCGCTCCGCGAGCCAGGCGCGGGCGTCGGGGGTGACCGCCAGCGACAGGCGACGATCGGTCAGGCGGCGGCCGAGACGGTCGACGTAGAGCGACACGATCTGCCCGAGGTCGTCGGCGGTGAGCGTCGAGAACACCACGATGTCGTCGAGACGGTTCACGAACTCGGGCTTGAAGGCCTGCCGGACGAGCCCCTGCACGAGCTCCTCCTTCTCGGGGTCGCTCAGGGTCGGATCGGTGATGACCTGCGACCCGAGGTTCGAGGTCAGCACGAGGATCGTGTTCCGGAAGTCGACCGTGCGCCCCTGGCCGTCGGTCAGCCGGCCGTCGTCGAGCACCTGCAGCAGCACGTCGAAGACCTCGGGGTGCGCCTTCTCGACCTCGTCCATCAGCACGATGCTGTACGGACGGCGGCGGACGGCCTCGGTCAGCTGACCGCCGGCCTCGTACCCGACGTACCCGGGAGGCGCGCCCACGAGACGGGACACGCTGTGCTTCTCGCCGTACTCGCTCATGTCGATGCGGACGAGGGCCTTCTCGTCGTCGAAGAGGAAGTCGGCGAGCGCCTTGGCGAGCTCGGTCTTGCCGACGCCGGTCGGCCCGAGGAACAGGAACGAGCCCGTGGGGCGGTCGGGGTCGCTGATGCCCGCGCGGGTGCGCCGGACGGCCTCGCTGACCGCCGAGACGGCCGCGCGTTGACCGATGATGCGCCTCCCGAGCTCGCTCTCGAGGTGCAGCAGCTTCTCGGTCTCGCCGCTGAGGAGGCGCCCCACCGGGATCCCCGTCCAGGCCGCGACGACCTCGGCGATGTCGGAGTCGGTGACCGAGTCGCTGACCAGGCGGTCGCCGGACTTCTCGAACGACTCGGCGTCGTGCAGTCTCTTCTCGATGTCGGGGATGCGTTCGTAGCTGATGCGGGCGGCGTCCTCGTAGCGCCCCTCGCGGAGCGCGCGGTCGGCGTCGATGCGCGCCTCGTTGAGGTCGCTGCGGAGGGTGCCGATGCCCTGCAGGGCCGCCTTCTCGGCCTGCCAGCGCGCGTTCAGATCGTCGTAGGCGGCCTGCTGCTGCTCGATCTGCTCCCGCAGGGCGGCGAGTCGGGCCTTCGCCGCGTCGTCGGTCTCCTTCTTGAGGGCTAGCTCTTCGATCTGGAGGCGCACCAGGCCCCGGTAGAGCTGGTCGAGCTCGACCGGCGACGAGTCGATCTCCATCTTGAGTCGCGAGCCCGCCTCGTCGACGAGGTCGATGGCCTTGTCGGGCAGCTGGCGACTGGGGATGTAGCGGTTCGACAGGGAGGCGGCCGCCACGAGGGCGCCGTCGGTGATCGTGACACCGTGATGCGCCTCGTAGCGCTCTTTGAGGCCACGCAGGATGGCCACGGTGTCCTCCACGCTCGGCTCGCCGACGTAGACCTGCTGGAACCGGCGCTCGAGCGCGGCGTCCTTCTCGATGTACTGGCGGTACTCGTCGAGGGTGGTGGCGCCGATCAGACGGAGCTCGCCCCGGGCGAGCATCGGCTTGAGCATGTTCGAGGCGGCGACGGAGCCCTCACCGCCGCCGGCGCCCATCAGCGTGTGCAGCTCGTCGATGAACGTGATCACCTGGCCGTCGCTCTTGGTGATCTCCTTGAGGACGTCCTTCAGGCGCTCCTCGAACTCGCCCCGGTACTTGGCGCCGGCCACGAGTGCGGCCAGGTCGAGGCTGATGAGCCGTTTGTCTTTGAGACTGTCGGCGACGTCGCCGGCGACGATGCGCTGGGCGAGACCCTCGACGACGGCGGTCTTGCCGACACCGGGCTCGCCGATCAGCACGGGGTTGTTCTTGGTACGGCGGGTCAGGACCTGGCTGATGCGGCGGATCTCGGAATCGCGACCGATGACGGGGTCGAGCTTGCCGCTGCGGGCGATCGCGGTGAGATCGACGCCGTACTTCTCGAGAGCCGACTTCTGCTTCTGGTCGGAGGCCGGGGCACCCTGCATGTTCGCCATGGAACAGCCTTTCTCGAAACTTGAGTGGGACGGACTCAAGTTTACGCGCGGGCGCTCGAAACACAAGCGGTCCTCTGTTTGGAATTACAGATGTTTTAAGTAAGCATGTCATCTGCTGCGCCGCGTCCGACGGCGCCTCACGAAAGCGATCACATGAGAAGAACCATCCGGAGACTGCTGACCGGCGGGGTCGTCGCAGCACTCCTCGCCGGGGGCATGACCCTCCCCGCGTCAGCAGCGCCTGCGCCCACCTCGTTCAGTTCACCATTGGTCTTCCAGAATCCCACGGGCGGTTACATCGCCTACTCCCCCGGGCCACCTGTCGGCGACATCGAAATGCGGAGCTTCCGCGCGACGACCCACGCGACCTACTCTCAAGCCGCTGGGTCGGCCGTCTCGGTCTCTCTGCCGGACCCCGGCGCCGGCGACGCCATCGTCAAACTCGCCGGCGGTGAATGCCTGACCACCCTCGATGGGGCGGGGCCGGGTCGCACCCTCGTCGCATCGAAGGCCTACTGCGGCGGGTACGGCTACACCTGGTCCGTCACGCGGGATGGCCGCGTCATCTCGTTCTTCGGCTCCACGGGCATGGGGCCGACCCAGCCAGCTCAGACGGGATACTGGCCGTTCACCGGTCTGCGCCCTCTCCTCTCCGCCGGAGGCTATCCGCTCGGAGGCAGCCGATTCGAGGCCGACCCGCTCGTCGTGCGCGTCGACCGCGTGAACGACATCGCCCGCACAGCCGTCCTGTCGGGTACGGCGACGAAGAACGCCCAGGTCCGAGCTCAGGGTCGGACGACGACCGCGGACCCGACGACCGGCATCTGGTCGCTCGATGTCCGTGATCTCGCGGTAGGGGCCAACAACATCGATGTGATCCAGCGAGTCGGAGGCGTCGATCGGGACACCCAGACGGCACGCATCGACATCGTCGACGGCGGGCGAGTCGTGCCGGCGCCGGTCTCTTCGGTCGAGCTGGCGCGGGGCGGCGAGACCGAGGTGCCCTTCATCGTCTCGAACCGAGCAGCCCGAGCGAACATGACGGGCGTCGTCGAGCTGACGGCCCCCGAGGGGTCGACCTTCACACCGGGGCAGACACGCGTCACCGCAGGGGTCAACACCGCGGGCGAGGGCTCGGCCTGGACCCCGCTCCCCCGTCTCGACCTCACGAACGGCCGGGTCGGAGACGGCGGCCGGACGATGACCTTCGATCTGGCCAGCGGCTCGGGGACTCTGGCCGCGGGTCAGTACTACCGCTACGGGCTGTCCGTGACGACCCCCGCCTCCTCGGCTCCCCTCGAGTCGAGCATGAGCTACGTGTACCGCGGCGACAGCTCGGCCGGCGACTACCGGGCCGCCGGCAGCACCGCGACCACCGTCGTGGGCTCGGCGGACATCGACACCCGCGTCGGGGCCAGCACGCCCGGCGGCACCACGGACTGGGGACGCAGCGACGTCCAGGCGACCGAGGTGCAGGGGGCGATGACGCTGACCGCCCCCGAGAGCACCCGCTTCGCCGACGCCGAGGCCCGGCGCACCTCCGACGACACGGCCCGCGACGACCACCGCGTCGCCTACTCGAACGATCGACGCACGGTCACGATCGACGGGCCGACCGACGGCTCCGCGCTCTGGGGCTCCGCGCACCAGTACGCCGCGTTCCGTCTGACCCTCGACGCCGACTCCGAGCCCGGTGCCGTGCTGACGGGCGGCGAGGTCGCCGTCCGCGGCGCCGGCGGTGCCACGCTGGCCGAAGGGGCGTTCCAGGTCGCGGTCGACGAGGCCGTGCCCACCCTGACCGCCGAGATCACCCTGCTCGACGACGTCACACGACCCGCCACCATCGGCGGCGTCGGCGACGACGGAGGCACGGTGACCGTCCGCGAGGGCGACGCCGTGCTCGGTGAGGCGCGCGTCGTCGACGGTCGCTGGTCGCTCGAGATCCCCGTCTCGATCGGCCCCGGCCGCCACACCCTCACGGCCTCGCAGTCGGTCGACGGACGCCCGTTCGGCAGCGTCGAGGCCGCACTCGACCTCGGCGCGGCCGTCGACGTCGTCGAACCGGCGAACGGCAAGATCGTCCCCGGCCGGACGACCGTGCGGGGCACGGGCGCACCCCGAGCCGAGATCACCGTCACCGCGGCGGGCAGCACGGTCGACACGACCGTCACAGCGGACGGAGCCTGGGAGGCGCGGGTCGAGATCCGCCCCGGACACACCGCCGTCGCCGTGACCGCGTCGCAGCACGCCCGCGGTGACATCGTCACCACCGACACGGCGCAGGTCGTGCCGGACGCCCCGCAGGAGCTCCGCGAGGTGGTCGTCACCGAGCCGTCGTCGCACTTCTACACGCCGCTCGAGGGCACCACCGTCGAGGGGACGGCCACGCCGTACGCGACCGTCGACATCCGCGTCCAGTGGGGCTTCACCATCGCCACGGTGGAGGCCGACGTCGACGGTCGATGGGCCTTCGACCGGGCGTTCGGGCCCTCGGCCCGGTACGAGCTGACGGCCACGCAGACGCTGGTCGACGGCAGGACGTCGTCCTCCCCCGTCTTCGAGCTGTACGCCGACGGCTCGTTCGTGCCCGTCGTCGTGACCAGCCACGAAGACGGCGGCACCTACGTGCCCGGCAGCGTGACCTTCACCGGCCGTGCGACGCAGGGCGCCTACATCGAGGCGCGCAATCAGTACGATCGCCTGCTGTTCTCGACCCGCGCCTCCCAGGTGGCCGGCGTCTGGACGGCCTCGACCGGGCTCGGACCCGTCGCGACGTACGAGATCACCGTCACCCAGAAGGCCCCCGACGGCACGACGGGGCAGACCAGGCTGACCCTCTCGCCCGACCTGCCGTTCCGCGACCTGGCGGTGACCAGCCATGTCGACGGGGAGACGTACCGACCGGGCCCCGTGCTGTTCACCGGCACGGGCACGCCGACCGGACGCGTCGTCGCGACGAACCAGTTCGGCGTCGTCGTCGGCGAGACCACGATCGCCACGGACGGCAGCTGGTCGTTCCGACGCGATCTCGGACCGGACGCCGACTACGACCTGACGTTCACCCAGCGGTTCCGTGACGAGGAGGACTCGGTGCGACTGCGCCTGCTCGCCCCCGTCTGGCAGCCGCTCGCGATGACCAGCCCGTCGATCGGCGACCGCTACACGCCGGGCGAACCGACCGAGTTCACCGGCCGGGCCACCCCCTTCTCGACCATCACGGCCACCACCGCGCTCGGCGGGACGCTCTTCTCGGTCGAGACGGGAGCCGACGGCGTCTGGCGGAGCACCCGGGTCTACGGCCCGGACAACGTGTACCGGATCGACATCGCCCAGGTGGCGCGGAACGGCCGCACCGACTCCCTCGACACCTTCGTCTGGGCTCCGGACCTCCCGTGGGCACCGCTCGCCGTGACCAGTCACGTCTCCGGCGAGACCTACCGGCCCGGCGAGATCGAGCTGCGCGGGACGGGAGCCCCCGGTGCCGTGGTCGAGATCACGAACCAGTGGGGGACCCTGATGGGCCGCCCCGAGGTCGGCGGCGACGGGACCTGGTCGATGCGCCGGACTCTCGGACCGACCGCGGACTACGTGCTGCGCCTGGTCATGACGAAGGACGGACGACAGGACGAGATCGCGGGGTTCGAACTCCGCTCTCCCCGGTTCAGCGACATCGAGCTGACCGCCCCGAGCCCCGGCGAGGGATACATCGAGGGTCGCGACTACACGATGACGGGGCGGGCGACGCCGTTCGCCACCATCCGCGCGACGACGTCCCTCGGCAATCCGCTCTTCGAGACCACGGCGGACCGCGACGGTCGGTGGGCCCACACCCGGCGCTTCGGCCCCACGCACGTCTATGTGATCGACCTCACGCAGGAGACGCGCGCAGGAGAGACCGGCGGGTACCCGCGATTCACGTTCGCACCGGCCGACGAGGCGGGCGCCTCCTGATGCGGGCCACCCGGCGCGCCACGACAGACGAGACGATCGACGAGAGGAACACCATGACCAGACGACCGACGCGATCCCTGCGACTCCTCGCGGCCCTCGGGGCGGCGGCGCTCCTGACCGGATGCACCACCGGTGACGACGATCCGGACGGGGGCCCGTCGTCACCGACGCCGGCCGTCGCGACGACGGAGGCGAGCCAGACCGTCTACGGAGAGTGCGTCGACGGGGTGGCCACCATCCTCGCCGACGACCTCGACGGACGCTTCGAGCTCGGCGACTGCTCGACCGTGAGCGTCGTCGGGGTGGACGGCGACATCGTCCTCGGCCAGGTCGAGCGCCTCGTCCTCGAGGGCGACCGGAACACCGTCGTCGTCGCGGAGGTCGCACACGTCGCGTTCGGCGGGAACGGCAACGTCGTCGAGCACGGCGGCGCCGAACCCGAGGTCGTCGACGACGGCGACGAGAACCGGATCGCGCCGACCGACTGAGTCCGCGGAGCGGCACGACGCGCACCACCCAGAGGGGCATCGCCGGCGGCGGTGCCCCTCTGGCATGTCGTCCGTGTCGCTTATTCCGATGACATGTGTCATTAATGAGAGTCGTGATCCTCGACCGGGATCCTCCGACGACCAGAAAGACGACCAGCACATGAAACGACTCCCTCAGGCGGCGGGCGCTCTCGCTCTCGCCGCCGTCCTGCTCGGCGGGGTCCTCACGCCGCCGGCGGTGGCGTCGACCGTCACCCCGAATCCGTTCACGACCCCGCTGGCGTTCCGCTCGGCCGACGGCGGCTACGTGGCCTACCGGGAGAGCCCCGAACCCGACGACGACGGCCGGTACTCGTTCCGCGCCACCCGGCACGCGGAGCTGGCCGATGCGCTCACCACCGCCACGCGCGTGGCCCTGCCCGAGCCCGGCGCGGCGGCGGCTCCGGTCAGCCTGCCCACCGGCGACGCGTGCCTGACGTCCCTGCCGGTCGGATCCGACGCGCTCACGCTCGTCGCCGCGCCCGACGCCTGCGACGACCCCGCCGGGCTCTGGCTGGTGACGCGCGAGGGTCAGGTGCGGCCCTCGTCGGGCGACGTCGGACTCGGCGCGGTCCAGGCGGCCGACCCGTCGGTGTGGCCCAACACGGGCCTCCGACCCGCGCTGACGGCACCGGCGGCGCCCCTCGCCGACCGACGGTTCGATCGCCGCCCGCTCGAGGCCGAGCTGGTCCAGGTGAACGACATCGCCCGCACGGCCGTCATCACGGGAACGGCCACCTCGTTCGCCTCCGTGCGGGTCGGTGCCGTGCGGGCCGACGTCCGAGAGGACGGGACCTTCCGGATCACCGCGACGCGACTCGCCATCGGGCACAACGAGCTCCGGATCGAGCAGGTCGTGGCCGGCGAGGTCGTCGACGCGGTCGCCCTCGACGCCGACGTCGTCGACGGCGGCCGCATCCTCCCCGCGGCAGGCCCCACCGTCGACCTCGAGCGCGGATCCGACACCGGCGTGCTCCTCGGAGTCACGACGATCGACGACTTCGCCCGCCTCGAGGGCGTGGCCGAGATCACCGCGCCGAGCGGCACGACCCTCTCGGCGGGCCAGACGACGCTGTCCGCCGAACGTCGCGGCTCCGACGGGACGTGGGCGCCCGACACCAGGCTGGATCTCGTCGGCGGGACGACCGCGGCCGACGGTCGCCGCGCCTCCTACGATCTGCACTGGCGTGATGCGGCCGAGGTGCTGCCGTCCGGGAGCGAGGTCCGGTGGACGGTCGACGTCGCCACGCCGGCATCCGCGTCCGCTGCGGCGGGTTCGCTCGGCTTCGGCTTCTCGGGGACGGGTGCCCCCAGCGACTTCCGCGCCGTCGGCTCGACGCCGACCACCATCACGGTGCCGCCCCGCGAGGTGACGGCCCAGGTGACGCTGCCCGACGCGCTCGACGAGCGTGCGGTGGTGTCCGGCGAAGGCCACGAGGGGGCTCGCATCGAGGTGAGCGTCGACGACGCCCCTCTCGGGACGACCGAGGTCGTCGACGAGGCCTGGGCGCTCGAGATCGACCCCGACCTCGGCCCGGATCGGCACGTGCTCGACGTCGTGCAGAGCATCGACGGCGCACCCGCCGGACGCACGAGCGCCGAGGTCGACTTCGGACCGGCGGTCGACCTGGTCGCGCCCGTCTCGGGCCAGGTCGTCCCCGGCGGGACGACCGTGTCGGGCACCGGTGCGCCCGGGGCCGAGGTCACCGTGGAGGTCGACGGCCGCTCGGAGACCGCGGCCGTCGTGGACGGCGCGTGGTCCGTCGAGGTGGAGCTGCCGCCGTCGCACGACGAGAGCACCATCGAGGTCGCCCAGCGGGCGCGGGGAGACGTCCGGTCGGCCGACCGGGTGCGGGTCGTCGCGGACGCTCGACAGGAGCTCTCGCCGGTCGTCGTCGACGGACCGGCCGACGGCTGGTACCGCAGCGGCGAAGCCACCACCCTCTCGGGGACGGCGACGCCGTACGCCCGCGTCGTGGTCCGCAACCAGTGGACGAACGAGGCCGGTCGCGCCGTGGCGGACGCCGACGGCGCCTGGTCGTTCGAGCGCGCGTGGGGGCCGACGGCCGCCTACCGGCTGACCGCGACGCAGACCCTGGTCGACGGCCGCACCTCGTCGTCGGCCGAGTTCACCCTGCTCCCCCTGGGCTCGTTCCGAGCACTCGAGGTCACCAGCCACGCGGCGAACGACAGCTACGTGCCGGGCCTCACGACCTTCAGCGGCGTCGCGACCCCCGGGGCGTGGGTGACGGCGACCAACCAGTGGGATCGACGCCTCTTCGCCACGCGGGCGTCGCAGACCACCGGCGAGTGGAGCGCGCCGGCCGAACTCGGTCCGGTGGCCGACTACGACGTGCGGATCTCGCAGACGGCGCCCGACGGGCAGCCCGACCAGGTCCGACTGCGCCTGACGCCCATCATCGGGTGGGTGCCGGCGACCGTGACCAGCCACGTCGACGGCGGCGAGTACGTGCCGGGTCCCGTGACGCTGGCCGGCGCGGGCACTCCCCGGGCGACGATCGCCATCACCAACCAGTGGGGCGTCTCGATGGGCACCACGACCGTCGGCACCGACGGGCGCTGGTCGGTCCGTCGCGACATGGGGCCTCGAGCCTCGTACGCGCTGACCGTCGTCCAGACCCGCGGATCGGAGACGAACACCGTCGAGCTCGTGCTGAACCCGCCGGCCTGGCGGGCACTGCAGCTGCTCAGCCCGGAGGTCGGCGACCGCTACGAGCCGGGTGCGCGGACCGAGTTCCGCGGAGTCGCGACTCCGCACTCGACCGTGACGGTGACGACCGACCTCGGCTCGGTGCTCTTCCAGGCGCCGGTCGCCGCGGACGGCACCTGGTCGAACACCCGGGCGTACGGCCCCGTCCGGACGTACACGCTGACGATCGAGCAGGCGGCGACGACCGACCAGGGCGACGCGCTGCGGTTCGTCTGGGCGCCCGACATCGCCCTGCGGCCGGTCGCCGTGACCAGCCACGACGACGGCGAGACCTACCGCCCGGGTCCCGTCACGCTCGGCGGCACGGGCACGCCAGGCGCCACCGTGCGGGTGACGAACCAGTGGGGTGCGGCCATGGGCACCTCGGAGGTCGATCTCGACGGCCGCTGGAGCATCCAGCGCGAGCTCGGGCCGCGGAGCGACTACATCCTCACCGTGCAGCAGGACAGAGCGGGCGAGACCGACGAGACGCGCCTCACCCTCCTCGCACCCGTCTGGCAGCGCATGACCATCGACTCCCCGGTGGTCGACGACGGTTACGACAGGGACGTCGACGTGAGGTTCGCCGGACGCGCGACGCCGTTCGCCACGATCGACGTCTCGACGGCCTCCGGGGTGCAGCTCGCGGCCCCCACGGCCGACCGGAACGGCGACTGGTCGTTCACCCGCCGGTTCGGCCCCGAGCACGTGTACACGCTCGTCTTCACGCAGCAGGCCGCGGGCCACGCCGACGACGCGCTCGACCCGATCCGGTTCGGGCCGGCCGGGGGCTGATCGATCCGACCGGCTCCGCGTCGCCCGCTCGGGGCGACGCGGGGCCGGCCGGCGCCCGAGGCGCGTCGGGCCGCATCGGCTCGGGCGAGCGCAGACTGGGACGATGCTCGATGTGACTCTGGCCCGCCGACTCCACGACGCCGGGCTGCGCTGGCATCCGACCACCGGCGACCGGTTCGTCATCGATCGAGGCGAGTTCGTCGGCGATGTCTTCACCATCAGCGAGATGACCATCGAGGCCCACGAGTACCCGACGGGCACCGTCCTCGGCTTCAACGGGACGACCGAGTGGGCGCTCGACTCCGTCGCCGCCGACCAGTCGCTCTGGCTGCCCCGGGAGGACCAGCTGAGGGCCCTGCTGGCGCGGTCGTTCCGCTCGTTGACCCGCGCCTCCTCGGCCGACGGCGACGGCGACGCTCACGTCGACGAGGCGGACCCGACAGCCGAGCGGATCGTCTACGAGGTCCGGGTCGACTCGTCGGGCGGAGAGCGCGTCTTCCGGGCCGCCGACCCCGAGGACGCCTACGCCGCCGCCCTGCTGGCCTACATCGACGCGTCGCTGAGCCTCTAGGCCGGCTCGAGCCGACCTCAGCGTCGGACGGAGACCGTCACCGTGAACTTGGCGGTGCGGGCGACCTGCCGCGTGGGGCCCACGGCGCGCTCGAGCGCACCGCGGTATGCGAGTGGCGAGTTCCACACGCACCAGAGCTCGCCGCCGGGGGCGAGCATCCGAGCCGCGGCGTCGAACAGCTTGTGCGCGATGCCGGCGTGCACCGTCGCCCCGACGTGGAACGGCGGATTGAGCAGCACCAGATCGGCCGACCCGTCGGGGATCGACGACCCGGCGTCGTCGCGCCGCACCTCCACCCGGTCGGCGACCCCGTTGGCGGCGGCCGTCGCCTCGGCAGACGACACGGCGGCCCACGACTGGTCGGTGGCGATCACCCGCCAGGCGGGGTGGTCGAGCGCCCACGAGGTGGCGAGCACACCCGTGCCGCAGCCGAGATCGACCGCGAGCGGGGTCTCGTGCGCAGGCGAAGCCCCGGGCCTAGCCCCCAGCGCAGCCCCGGGCTCCACCCCGCTGAGCGCCTCGAGCAGCGCCCGCGTGCCGATGTCGACGGTGGATCCGGCGAACGCGGCCCCGTGGGCGACGACGACCAGATCACCGTGGCGGGAGGTGCGCGGCCAGTCGGGTGCGCCTCCTCGGACCGGCCCGGACGCGGTGACGACGCGCGACTTCTGACGTCCGAGCCCGGCCGTCACCGACGCGAAGCGACGCGCGAGGACGTCGTTCATCGCGGTGGTCATGTGCTTGACGCGCCCCCCGGCGAAGACCTGGACGTCGGGGTCGGCGTGCCGGGCCACGAGCGCCGCGATCTCGTCGAGGGCGTCGAGCCCCCGGGGCAGCTGCAGCAGCACGACCCGGGCGCCGTCGACCAGCGCGGCGTCGAGCGCATGCCCGACGACCACGGCCGACGACCCCAGCCTCTCGGTGTTGGCGGCGAGCGCCAGTTCGCCCGAACGGGCGTCCTGGTGCGAGCGGATCGGGTGCGCGCCGACCAGGGCGGCTGCGCCGAGGGCGAGGGCGCCGTAGCGATCGCCGATCACCGTGACCCGGTCGGGATGGGCGACCAGCGCCTCCTCGGCGGTGTCGAGCAGCAGCCGGTCGGTGGCGTCGTGGGCCAGCAGCTCGGGCGCCTCGACGTCGGGCCATCGGCGGAGCCGGTCGAAGTCGATCACCCCGACACGGTACCGGTACGGCGGTGAGCCCGCGTCAGCGGAGCGGACGCCAGACGACGAGCGACGTCTGGCGTGCCGGGCGGGTGCCGTGCTTGAGCGGCACCACGCCGCTCTCGCCGGCGGCGAAGACGCGGCTCCCGGGGCGGTTGACGAGCTCGTCGGCGAGTGCCCGCTCGAGCTCGCGCACCCGCGAGTTCAGGGCGGTCACCTGGTTCTCGAGCTCGAGGATGCGTTTGATCCCTTCGAGCGAGACGCCCTCGCCGCCGAGGCGCGAGATCTCGCGCAGCTGCACGACGTCGCGCATCGAGTAGCGACGCGACTTGCCGGCGGTCCGCTGCGGCACGACCAGACCGAGCCGGTCGTACTGTCGCAGCGTCTGAGCGTGCATGCCGGCCAGCTCGGCCGCGGTCGCGATGGCGAAGATCGGCGACGACTCGTCCATCGCCCAGCCGGTCGCCGGGTCGGCCGGGTCTCTGCGCTCGGTCATCGTCGTCGTCCGATCAGGCCCGGGCGCGGGCGATCAGGTCGTCGCGCGGGTTCTCGGCCGGCAGCGCGGCGGCCAGCGCCTCGACGGCCTCGCGGGCCTTGTCGTTCAGGTGCGCGGGCACGGCCACCTGCACCGTGGCGAGCAGGTCGCCGGTGCCGTTCTTGGTCGCGACACCGCGCCCCTTGACCCGCAGCACGCGGCCGCTCGGAGTGCCCGCCGCGACGCGCAGACGCACCGGGTCGCCGCCGAGGGTCGGCACCTCGATGGTCGCGCCGAGCGCCGCCTCGGCGAACGTCACGGGCACGTCAACACGGAGGTTCTGGCCGTCGAGCTCGAAGACGGGGTGCTTCCGCACCGCGATCGTCAGCACGAGGTCGCCGGCCTCGCCGCCGTCGGGGCTGGGCTCGCCGCGACCGCGGAGGCGGATCTTCTGGCCGTCGTGCACGCCCGCGGGGATCTTGACCTTCATCGGCTTGCCGTTGGAGGCCTGCAGCGAGATGGTCTCGCCCACGATGGCGGTCTGGAAGTCGAGCGTGGTCGTGGCCGTCATGTCGCGGCCCTTCTGCGGCCCGCCGAACCCGCGGTAGCCGCCGCTGGTCTGACCGAAGCCGCCACCGCCGCCGCCGAACATGCCGCTGAAGATGTCGTCGAAGCCGCCGCCACCGCCGCCGGGCTGCCGGTACTGCGTGCGCTGACCGCCGCCGCCCTGCCCGAACATACCGCCGAAGACGTCCTCGAAGCCGCCGCCTCGGGCGCCGGGGCCGCCGCTGCCGGCCGAGAAGCGGGCACCGCCGCCCATGGCGCGCACCTGGTCGTACTCTTTGCGCTGCTCGGGGTCGGCGAGCACCGAGTGCGCCTCGCTGACCTCTTTGAACTTCGCCTCACTGGCCGCGTCGCCCGGGTTGGAGTCGGGGTGGTACTTGCGAGCGAGCTTGCGGTACACCTTCTTCAACTCGGCGGGGGTGACGTCTTTGGAGACACCGAGGACGGCGTAGAAGTCTTTATCGAACCAGTCCTGACTCGCCATGCGGCACCTCCTTCCATGGATCTTGGCCGCCCGCGAGGGGCTGCCGGAGAGAATGTGGGAGGCGGTGGGCGCCTTCTCGAGGCGCCCACCGCCGGTCGCGACTCGCGTCGCGGTGTGGTTCTACTGCGGTGCGTGCACCGCGACCTTGGCGGCCCGGATGACCCGGTCGCCGATCTTGTAGCCGGGCTCGATCACGTCTGCGACCGTGTTGACGGTCACGTCGGGGCTCGGCAGCTGCACGAGGGCGTCGTGCATGGTCGGGTCGAAGACGTCGCCCTTCGCGCCGATCTGCACGAGCCCGAACTTGTCGAGACCCCCGCGGATCTTCTGCGCGATGACGGTCATCGGACCCTCGGCGAGGTCGCCGTGCTGCTCGGCCCGGACGAGGTCGTCGAGCGCGGGCAGCAGCGACCGGACGACCTCGGCGACGACGGCCTCGCGGTTCGCCTCGCGATCGCGCTCGACGCGACGGCGGAAGTTCACCAGCTCGGCCTGCGCACGGAGCATGTCCTGGCGCATGTCGGCGACGAGATCGCGGTTCGCCTCGTCGAGGATGGCCTCGTCTTCGGCGCTCATCGCGGCCGCGGCCTCGGCCGCCCCTTCGGGCGCCTCGGCGTCGCTCGGCACCTCGACGTCGGGCGCCTCGACGGTCGGGAGGTCGTCGACCCCGTCGACCGCTGCGGTGCCGCCGTCTTCGGACGGGACGTCGGCGCTCGCCTCGGGCCGGACCTCGCCGGTCTCGGGGTCGAGTCGCCGCTTGTCTCGGACGACCGGCTCGGACTGCTCGTCGTCGGCGGGACGGTTCTGCTCGTCAGTCATGCGGACCTCTACTTCTTGTCGTTGTCGTCGTCGTCCACGACCTCGGCGTCGACGATGTCCTCGTCGTCGGCCGGGGTCTGACCGTCGCCCTCGGAGCCCTCGGGCCCGGCGGCACCCGCGGCACCGGCCTGGTCGGCCTGCCCCTGCGAGTAGATGGCCTGGCCGAGCTTCGACTGGCTCTCGTTGAGCTTGTCGAAGGCGGGCTTGACGGCGGACTCGTCGTCGCCGGCGAGGGCCGACTTCAGCGCGTCGACGTCGGCCTGGACCTCGGACTTGACGTCGGCGGGGAGCTTGTCGTCGTTGTCCTTGATCAGCTTCTCGATCGAGTAGACGAGCTGCTCGGCGTTGTTGCGGGTCTCGTTGGCCTCGCGACGCGCCTTGTCTTCGGCGGCGTGCTCCTCCGCCTCGCGGACCATGCGCTCGATGTCGTCCTTCGAGAGCGACGAGCCGCCGGAGATGACCATCGACTGCTCGGTGCCGGTGCCCTTGTCTTTAGCGGACACGTGCACGATGCCGTTGGCGTCGATGTCGAAGGTGACCTCGATCTGCGGCACGCCGCGCGGCGCGGGGGCGATGCCGGTCAGCTCGAAGGTGCCGAGGTTCTTGTTGTCGCGGGTGAACTCGCGCTCGCCCTGGAAGACCTGGATGGCGACGGACGGCTGGTTGTCGTCGGCCGTCGTGAAGGTCTCGCTGCGCTTGGTCGGGATGGCCGTGTTGCGCTCGATGAGCTTGGTCATCGCGCCGCCCTTGGTCTCGATGCCGAGGCTCAGCGGGGTGACGTCGATCAGCAGGACGTCCTTGCGCTCGCCCTTCAGCACGCCGGCCTGCAGGGCGGCGCCCACGGCCACGACCTCGTCGGGGTTCACGCCCTTGTTGGGCTCGCGACCGCCGGTCAGCTGCTTGACGACCTCGGTGACGGCCGGCATGCGGGTCGAACCGCCGACGAGGACGACGTGCGAGATGTCGCCGACCTTGACACCGGCCTCCTTGATGACGTCGTTGAAGGGCTTCTTGGTGCGGTCGAGGAGGTCGCTCGTCCACTGCTCGAACTGCGAGCGCGAGATGGTCTCGTCGAGGTTGAGCGGGCCGTCGGCCGTCAGCGTGAGGTAGGGCAGCTGGATGCTGGTCGAGGTGCTCGACGACAGCTCCTTCTTGGCCTGCTCGGCGGCCTCCTTGAGGCGCTGCTTCGCGATCTTGTCGGTCGACAGGTCGACGCCGTTGTTGTCCTTGAACTTCTTGATCAGGTGCTCGACGATGCGGTTGTCCCAGTCGTCGCCGCCGAGGCGGTTGTCACCCGAGGTGCTGCGCACCTGGATGGTGGAGAAGTCGTCGTCTTTGCCCACTTCGAGCAGCGAGACGTCGAAGGTTCCGCCACCGAGGTCGAAGACGAGGATCAGCTCGTCCTCCTTGCCCTTGTCGAGGCCGTAGGCCAGGGCCGCGGCGGTGGGCTCGTTGATGATGCGGAGCACGTTGAGACCCGCGATCTCGCCGGCCTCCTTCGTGGCCTGACGCTCGGAGTCGTTGAAGTACGCGGGCACGGTCACGACCGCGTCGGTGACCTCTTCGCCGAGGTACTGCTCGGCGTCGCGCTTCAGCTTCGCGAGGATGCGCGCGCTGATCTCCTGGGGGGTGTACTTCTTGTCGTCGATCTCGACCTTCCAGTCGGTGCCGACGTGACGCTTGACCGACGCGATGGTGCGGTCGACGTTGGTGACGGCCTGGCGCTTGGCGGTCTCGCCGACCAGCACCTCGCCGTCCTTCGTGAACGCGACGACCGAGGGGGTCGTGCGCAGACCCTCGGCGTTCGCGATGACGGTGGGCTCGCCGCCCTCGAGGACGCTGACGACCGAGTTGGTGGTTCCGAGGTCGATTCCTACTGCACGTGCCATGTGCTGTTCTCCTTCGTGGTGCGCTGTTGCGGAAACTTGTGGGGCCGGCCTTGAGTCGGCCAGGCTCAACTTTACTCGCGCCCTGGCCGAGGTCAAGCTGTGAAGCTGAAAGTTGAGCCAGAAACACTCAAGTCTCGAACGGGGGTCGCCCCCGGAGGAGGCGCGGTGCCGGCAGGACACCCCCGCCGACTAGGTTGACCCCCATGACCGCAGCGCAGACGCTCGCCGACACCGCACCGATCCCCCGTGGCCGGGTGATCTCGTGGGCGCTCTGGGACTGGGGCTCGGCCGCGTTCAACGCCGTCGTCACCTCGTTCGTCTTCAGCACGTATCTGGCGAGCGGCGCGTTCGTCGACCCCGCGATCGTCGCGGCGGGTGGCGACGCGCTGGTGAAGGCCAAGGCGGACAACGCCACCGTCATCTCGACCGCCCTGACGATCGCCGGGCTCCTCATCGCGCTGCTCGCGCCCGTGCTCGGCCAGCGGAGCGACGGCTCCGGTCGACGCAAGCTGTGGCTCGCGGTCAACACCGGCCTCGTCGTGGCGGCGATGGCCGCGATGGTCCTCGTCGCCCCGGTGCCGGGCTACCTCGTGTTCGGCGCGGCCCTGCTCGCCGTCGGCAACATCTTCTTCGAGTTCGCCAGCGTCAACTACAACGCGATGCTCGTGCAGGTCTCGACGCCCAAGACCATCGGCAAGGTGTCGGGATTCGGCTGGGGCCTCGGCTACGTCGGCGGCATCGTGCTGCTGCTGGTGCTGCTCGTCGCGTTCCTGCAGAGCTTCGGCGTCGAGGGCCGCGGCGGGCTCCTCGCCGTGCCGACCGGGACGGAAGGAGGCGCGTGGGACGTCCGCTGGGCCGTCCTCGTCTCGGCCGCGTGGTTCGCCGTGTTCGCGGTGCCGGTGCTGCTCGCGGTGCCCGAACCGCCCGCCACCGCGGCACGCGCGCGGGTGGGGCTGTGGGGTTCGTACCGCCTCCTCGGCTCCACGATCGCGAAGCTCTGGCGGACCAACCGCCAGGTGCTGCTGTTCCTGCTGGCCAGCGCGGTGTTCCGCGACGGCCTCGCGGCGGTGTTCACCTTCGGCGCGATCATCGCGGCGCAGGTGTTCGGCTTCACCCCGAGCATGGTCATCTACTTCGCGGTCGGGGCGAACCTCGTGGCCGGCATCGGCACGTTCGTCGGCGGCTGGCTCGACGATCGGCTCGGGGCGAAGACGATCATCGTCGGGTCGCTCGTCGGTCTCGTGATCGCCGCCTTCGCCGTGCTCGCCATCGGGACAGCGACGGATCTCTTCTGGGTCTTCGGCCTGGCGCTCGCCCTCTTCGTCGGGCCGATCCAGTCGGCGAGCCGGTCGTTCCTCGCCCGCGTCACGCCGCCGGGGCGCGAGGGCGAGATCTTCGGCCTCTACGCCACGACGGGGCGCGCGGTCAGCTTCCTGGCCCCGGGGCTCTTCACGCTGTTCGTCTCGGCGACGGGCGACACGCGCTACGGCATCGTCGGCATCGCCCTCGTGCTGCTCGCCGGGCTCCTGCTGATGCTTCCGGTGAAGGGCGTCCAGCGGTCCATCGACTGACTCCCACGGTCTCGATGAGGGCGATTCGAATGTAATATACGAGTCGGCCGCCCCGATCGGTCTTCCCTGCACCTCATCCGAGAGAAGACATGAAGAAGAAGATCACCACCGGGCTGGCCATGGCCGGTCTCGCCGCACTCACCCTGGGGACGGCCTCACCCGTCGCCGCAGAACCGGGCTCCGGGGCCCCCGTCGCGAACGAGACCACGGCCGCGGCGTCACCGTCCTCGACATCCACCTCGGCGACCGCCGCCGCAGCACCTCGCATCGCCTCCATCGAGCCGTCCGACCGCGACGAGCTGTCGGTCATGGGCATGGCCCCGGGCGCCCGCGTCGTGGGCATCCGCGTCGAGGGCGGACCGAGCGAAGGCGCCGGTGTCGTCGACGGCCGCTTCGCCGCCCTCATCGACATCGCCCACCTCGGCAAGAACGCCACGCTGATCTCGTACACCCCGCAGGGCGTGGTCGAGGTCGACTTCGTCCTCGAGCCCCAGTACGCCGAGGGCGAGAACGAGGCGCCCGGCACGCCCGTCATCCACGCCGTCAGCCAGTACGACGACGACAGCTTCGTCATCGAGGGCACCGTGGCGCACCAGCCCGATCTGTTCTCGAAGACCGAGGTGTGGGCCAACCGATCCGGGATGTCGTGGGACTTCCCGTCCGAGAACGGGTCGTTCTCGCTCACCGTGCCCGCCTCGCGCGCCGGCGAGATCATCGACGTGACCGCCTACTACCGGGGCCACGCGAGTGAAACTGCCCAGGTCGAGCTCGTCGAGACCGAGCGCAACACCGCCTCCGAGGTCCACCCGCTCGAGGTCGAGTCGCCTACGGCGGGCGACGTGCTGGCGGCCCCCGAGGCGACGTTCACGGGGTCCGGGATCCCGAACTCGCAGATCGTCGTGAGCCGCGACGAGAAGACGAACCGCGCCTCCTCGACCCTGTGCGAGACCCGCGTGACCTCGCTCGGCGACTGGAGCTGCACCTCGCCGGCGCTTCCCGCCGGGAGCTACGACACCGTCGTGACCGAGACGCCCACCTGGACCACCGCGCCGAAGCAGACCGCGGGCACCGCGTTCTCCGTCGCCGACACCACGCCCGATCCCGGCGCGTCGAACACCGGCGGCCCCGCGACCCCGATCCTGTCGTCGGTGACGGAAGAGGCCGACGGCAGCCTGATCGTCCGTGCCATCGTCAACGGCGCGGGCCAGGCCCGCATCGAGGTCGGCGACCACAGCGAGACCCTGCCCCGCGGGCAGCACGGTCGATTCCCGTTCACGCTCGACGGATCGATGCTCGGCCAGACCGCGACGATCACGGGTGTGTCCCCTGAGGGCGATGGCGACTCCATCGAGATCGATCTGACCCCGACCGAGGCCCCGGCGGGCTCGCCGCTGGCAGCCCCGCAGGCGCACGGCGTGACGAAGTCCGAGGGCGAGCCGTTCTACGTCCAGGGCACGACCTCGTACTTCGACGACGAGTACTCCGTCCCGTCGGTGATCGCGCAGGTCGACGGCGAGTTCATCGGTGCGACGGGGGCCACCTGGAACGGCGCGTTCTTCATCGCCATCCCGGCCGAGTACGCCGGTCAGGACATCGACCTCATCACGGTCCGGAACGCCGAACTCTCCGAGGCGACCACGATCACGGTCGAGCCGACCGAGGGCAACACGGCCTCCGAGGCGTTCCCGCTCGAGGTGACCTCGCCCGCCGAGGGCGAGAGCGTCACCCCCGACCTGACCTCCCTGGTCGGCGAGGGCATCCCCGGCGCGCGGATCTCGATCGAGTCGTCGGCCACCGAAGGCGACGCGCCGCTCATCACGAGTGTGCTCGGCGACGGCAGCTGGAGCGTGCCCGTCACTGCTCCCCTGCTGGCCGGCGACCACGAGATGACCGTCACCGAGACGCCGTACTGGCCGGGCGTGGCCTCGGTCACCTCGGCCCGCTCGTTCACCGTCTCCGACGGCTCCGACGGCTCCGAAGACGGCGACGACTCCGAAGGCGGCGAGTCCGACGAGCGAGCGATCACCGTCACCACACCGGTCGACGGCAGCACCTTCGCCGCCGGCAGCGTCGTGACCTACACCGGCACGGCCACCCCTGAGGCCACCGTCTCGGTCCGTCTCGGCTACGGCTTGGCGCCCCTGGTCGCCGAAGCGGACGAGAACGGGAACTGGACCGTGTCCCGCTGGCTCGGCAACGCGCCCTACACCGCGACCATCACCCAGTCGAAAGACGGCAAGCAGATCGGTGAGCGTCACACCGGCCCGACCATCACCCCCGCCGCGACGACCGCACCGATCGTCGTCACCGCACCCACTGACGGCGGCACCTTCGCCGCCGGCAGCGTCGTGACCTACACCGGCACCGCCACCGCCGAGGCCACCGTCTCGGTCCGCCTCGGGTACGGCCTGGCGCCCCTGGTCGCCGACGCCGACGAGAACGGCGACTGGACAGTGTCGCGCTGGCTCGGCAACGCGCCCTACACCGCGACCATCACGCAGTCCAAGGACGGCAAGCAGATCGGCGGGTCGCACACCGGCCCGACGATCACGCCTGCCGCCACGACCGCACCCGTCGTGGTCACCGCACCCGTCGACGGCAGCACGTTCGCCGCGGGCAGCGCCGTGACGTTCACCGGCACCGCCACCCCGGGCGCCGACATCGCCGTGCACCTCGGCTACGGACTCGCACCCGTCACCGGGACCGCGAACGCCTCCGGCGACTGGAGCGTCTCGCGCTGGCTCGGCAACGCGCCCTACACCGCCAAGGTGATCCAGTCCAAGAACGGCACCCCGCTCACCGCCACCCACACCGGGCCCACCATCACCCCCGCCCGCTAAGACACGGCGGGGAACCGTCCACTGGCGTGAGCCGCCTCGACGACACGACGAAGCCCCCGGAACGAGCCCACGCTCGCTCCGGGGGCTTCGTCGACTCGCGGCCACGATGGTGACGCTCTCCGGCTGCTGATGCGCGGAAATCCCGCGGTCCCTCATTGTGATCACAGGGTCAAGGTGTGCGCTTTGCGAATGTAATATACGACATGGCCGCCCCGATCGGTCTTCACCGTCCCCAGTCGAAAGAAGACATGTCCAAGATCATCACCGGGCTGGCCACTGCCGGTCTCGCGACCCTCGTCCTCGGGGCGACCACCCCGCTCTCGGCCGCGGCCGTCCCCGCGAACGGCGACCGGGCTGCTGCCGCCGTCGACGCGGAGGACCGCGCCACGGCCTCGCTCCCCACGCCGCAGGTCGCCTTCATCCAAGCTGAGGAGAGCGGTTCCCGACTCACCCTCGGCGGCCTCGCGCCCGACGCCGACTTCGTCCGAATCGACGTCGCGAACGGTATCAGCGGCGGAACGGTCGGGGTCTGGAACGGCCGCTTCACTCATTCGATCTCCGCGCAGGACGTCGGCAAGACCGCGACCATCCGCGCATACGACTACTCCTCGCGCAGCAGCTCCGCCGCCGAGGTCGCGCTCGGGCCGATGTCCGCCGAGGGCGAGGACGAGGCGCCCGGCACGCCCGTCATCCACGCCGTCAGCCAGTACGACGACGACCATCTCGTCATCGAGGGAACGATCACCCATCGCCCTGGCCTCTTCCACAAGACCGTGGTCTGGGCCGAGGGATCGGGCATGTCGTTCGACTTCCCCTCCGAGAACGGCGCCTTCTCGTTGACGTTGCCGATCGCCCGTGCAGGTGAGGTCATCGACGTGACCGGCTCCTACGGGAGCCATGCGAGCGAAGCGGCCCAGGTCGCGCTCGTCCCCACCCAGCGCAACACCGCCTCCGAGGTCCACCCGCTCGAGGTCGCATCGCCCACCGCGGGCGACTTGCTCGCGGCCCCCGAGGCGACCTTCGCCGGCTCCGGCATCCCGAACTCGCAGATCGTCGTGACCCGCGACGAGAAGACGAACCGCACCTCCTCGACGCTGTGCGAGACCCGCGTCTCGTCGCTCGGCGACTGGAGCTGCACCTCGCCGGCACTCCCCGCCGGAAGCCACGACACCGTCATCACCGAGACACCGACCTGGGCCTCCGCCGCCAAGCAGGAGACGCGCACGGCCTTCAGTATCGTCGACGACGCCGATGACGACGCCGGCTGGACGCCGAGTCAGCCGATGCTGTCATCGGTCACCGAGAACGCGTCGGGGAGGATCGTCGTCCGGGTCATCGCCAACCGCGCGACCACGGCCGAGATCGTCGTCGGAGACCACGAGGAGACCGTGCGCGGCAGCAACGGACGCTTCGCCTTCGAGCTCGACGGCTCGCTCGCCGGTGCGACCGCCACCGTCACCGGCCTCCTGGCCGAGAACCGCGGCCGATCCCTCGAGATCCCCCTCACGCCGGTCGCCGCCCCCGACCCGTCGCCTCTCGCGGCACCTCGGATCCACGGGATCGTGGGCGATGCTCAGAACGGCTTCTCCATCGCGGGGACGACGTCGTACTTCGCCACCGAGTTCGACGTGCCGGGCGTGATCGTCCAGCACGAGGGGCGCTTCATCGGCGGCGCCGACACCACCTGGAACGGCGCGTTCATGATCCCCGTCGACGCCAAGTACGCGGGTGAGGAGCTCGACGTCATCACCGTCCGGGATCTGGCCATGTCGGACCGCACCACCGTCGTGGTCGAGCCCACCGAGGGATTGGACGCCTCCGACATCTTCCCGATCGACGTCACCTCGCCCGCCGAGGGCGAGACCATCCCCGCCGACACCGAGGTCTTCACCGGCACCGGGATCCCTGGATCGACCGTCGCCATCAGCAGCACGACGGAGACCTCCGAGACCCTCGCCGGCGAACTCGGCAAGGCCGACGTGCTCGCCGACGGCAGCTGGCGCGTCGAGCTCGACGCACCGCTGTCCGCCGGTGACCACGAGATGACGGTCACGGAGACCCCGTTCTGGGAGGAGGCCGCGCCGGCCGTGTCGACCCGGTCGTTCACGGTCGCCGCCGACTCCGAAGGCGGCGACGACGGCGAGGTCGCCGAGAAGCCCATCACGGTCACCGCACCCGTCGACGGCAGCACCTTCGCCGCCGGCAGCGTCGTGACCTACACCGGCACCGCCACCCCCGGCGCCGACATCGCCGTGCGCCTCGGCTACGGCCTCGCACCCGTCACGGGGACCGCGAACGCGTCCGGCGAGTGGACCGTCTCCCGCTGGCTCGGCAACGCGCCCTACACCGCGACCATCACCCAGTCGAAAGACGGCAAGCAGATCGGTGAGCGTCACACCGGCCCGACGATCACCCCGGCCGCGACGACCGCACCCATCGTCGTCACCGCGCCGGCCGATGGCAGCACCTTCGCCGCCGGCAGCGTCGTCACCTACACCGGCACCGCCACCCCGGAGGCCACCGTCTCGGTCCGCCTCGGCTACGGCCTCGCACCCCTGGTCGCCGAAGCCGACGAGAACGGGAACTGGAGCGTGTCGCGCTGGCTCGGCAACGCGCCCTACACCGCGACCATCACCCAGTCGAAGGACGGCAAGCAGATCGGCGACCGTCACACCGGCCCGACCATCACCCCGGCCGCCACCACCGCACCGGTCGTCGTGACCGCACCCGTCGACGGCAGCACCTTCGCCGCGGGCAGCGTCGTGACCTTCACCGGCACCGCAACGCCGGGTGCGGACATCGCCGTGCACCTCGGCTACGGCCTCGCACCGCTGCTCGCCGAGGCCGACGAGAACGGGAACTGGAGCGTCTCGCGCTGGCTCGGCAACGCGCCCTACACCGTCAAGGTGATCCAGTCGAAGAACGGCACCCCGCTGACCGCCACCCACACCGGGCCCACCATCACCCCGGCCCGCTAAGACACCGGTCTGACCCGCCGAAGGGCGGGAGTCGCCTCGGCGACACGATGAAGCCCCGGGGCGAGCAAGCTGCTCGCCCCGGGGCTTCGTCGTGCGCGGGGTGCGGACGCCGGATGACGGCGCCCGCGCCCGATCAGGGCGCGGCGTCGGGCAGCGCCTCGTCGGACCGGAGGGCCTCCCGCACGCTCTCAAGACCCGCCGGGTCGATCGCGAGGTACGACTGCCCGTCGGCCGACGTGCCCCCACCCGCGACCGGCAGGGTGACCGCGTGCAGGCTCGACGGCGTCAGCCCGCGCGAGCTCCAGCCGAGCTCGAGGAGGCGCGCCGGGGTCAACGACGCATCGACCGCCAGGTGGTCGGCCGTGACGCCGACGAACTCCGACACCCGGGCGGGGTCGGTCAGCGTGCCGCGGCTGACGACCCCCTGGGCCAGACCCGTCAGGAACGCCTGCTGGTTGCGGACCCGCTGGTGATCGGCGTCGGCGAACGAGTAGCGCTCGCGCACGAAGGCGAGGGCCGCGTCGCCGTCGAGGCGGTTCAGCCCCTGACGGAACTCGTGCGGACCCGCGGTGAAGGGCTGCTCGGAGTCGACGACGACCCCGCCCAGGGCGTCGGTCATGGCGCGGAAGCCCTCGAAGTCGATCTCGGCGACGTGGTCGACCCGCACCTCCAGCAGCTGCTCGACGGTCTGGACGGTGAGCGGGACGCCTCCCCAGCTGTAGGCGGCGTTGATCTTCGCCTCGCCGTGACCGGGCACCTCGACCCATGAGTCGCGCATGATCGAGAGCACCTCGACGGACGAGCGGTCGGCCGGCAGCCGGACGAGCATGATCGTGTCGGAACGCCCGCTCTCGCCCTCGACCCGGGTGTCGGACCCGAGCAGGAGGACGTCGACCGCTCCGTCGTCGTCGGCCGCCGGGCGCCCCTCGTACTCGGGGAGTGCGCCGGCGATCGTCGTCGAGCGGTCGCCGAACGACGCCCCCAGACGGACCAGGTACCCGGCGCCGACCACCGCGGCCAGGACGGGCACGCCGACGAGGACGGCGAGCGTGACGACGACCACGGCCAGTCGCCGCCTCCGCCGCCGCTCGGCCTGTCGGCGTGCGCCCCGCGAGGGTGCGGGCTCGAGACCCAGCTCGGCGAGACCGTCGACGCTGTCGCTGCCCACGTCGACGCCCGAGCGGGGCGCTCCGCCCGACGCGCTCATCGCACACCTCCGGCGGTCTCGGCCGCGTAGGCCTCGCCCAGCGTCGACGCCACGAACTCGGGGAACGACTGGACCTCGGGGTCGAACAGCTCCCCGTTGACGATCGCGGTGGGCGTTGACGTGACCGCCTCGACCGAGTCGTAGGGCAGGGGGCCGGCGAGCGCGCGGCTCGTGGCCGCGGTCACCCAGCCCGCGAAGCGCTGGTCGGCGACGCACTCGGCGATGGCCGAGGGATCGTCGAAGGGATGGGCCTCGTCGACGATCCGAGCCAGACCCTCGATCGAGTGCCCCCGGCTGCCCGGGTCGGGCTGAGCGGCGAAGAGGGCCTGGTTGACCGCCCAGAACCCGTCGGGCTCGAGGTCGGCGACGCAGGCGGCCGAGGCGGCGGCCCGCGTGGCGTACCGCGAGCCCAGCGACGACCGGTCCGTGACGGACAGCGGGTGGATCTGCACGGTCGCCGCGCCGGACTCGACGAGACCCGTGAGGTAGTCGGCGTTGTCGAGCTCGAACTGCGCGCACCCCGGGCAGTGGTAGTCGACGTAGACGGCGATGTCAGCCACGTCGGAGGCCCCGGGGGTCGGCGAGGCGTCGGGTTCGGCGTCGACGGCCCGGGCGGGCGATCGCTCGGCGACGAGACCGGTGCCGATGCGGACGCCGTCCGCGGCGGTGTTGGCGGGGCCCGATCCCGTCGGCGACGAGGCCGACGCCACGAGCACCGCGGCCACCGTGGTCACCAGCGCGAGCGCGACCACGGCCGATCCGCCCTTCACCAGCGCGACCGTCGCGCGCTCCCGACGACGGGCTCGCCGTCGGCCCTCCTCCGCCTTGATGCGAGCCGCGGCCCGCGCATCGCTGCGCGCATCGGGCCGCCCGTCCGTCTGTGCCCCGTGGTCGTGTCGGGTGCCGTCGTCGTCGAGCATCCGCCCTCCTTCATCCTAGATAATTCCTCACATCATATTTCACAGGGGCGGTGCTGGCAATACGTCGGAACGAGCCTCCACCGCAGGGACGACGACAACGTCGGGGGCCAGCCCTAGGCTGACGCCGTGACTGCCTTCGACGACGACTACGACATCCGCACCTTCCCGGCCGCCCTGGCCCCCGAGTCCACCGACGACGAGCCGCGGGCCGATGCCGAGACGGCCGGCTGGGTCCGTGCCGAGGCGCTCGGATTCCATGAGGCGGCCCCCGACGAGAACGCCGTCGGCCGCACGGCCCGCCGACTCGCGGCCGACGGCCGCACCGAGACGGGCGTCTACCCGCGCGAGCCCCGCGACGGCTCCCTCGACGCCGAGGGCCAGCCCGTCGCGACGTTCGAGTCGTTCGTCAAGTCACTCAACGTCGGCGGCGGCCGCCTGCTCGACGCCCACCTCATCTCGGGTGTCACCGTGCAGCCGACCCACCGTCGCCGCGGGCTCCTCCGCCGTCTGATGACCGACGACCTCGCGCGCGCCAAGGGCGCCGGTCTCGCGGTCGCCGCGCTGACCGCGAGCGAGGGCTCCATCTACCGGCGCTTCGGGTTCGGGGTGGGGGTGCGCGAACGCACGATCGAGGTCGACCCGCGCCGCGCCTCCGGCCTGCTCGGCGAACCCGAGGGCAGCACCGAGCTCGTCTCGCGCGACGCCCTCGTCGAGCTCGCCCCTGCGGTCTTCGCCCGGTACCACGCCCGCACCCCGGGCTCGATCGACCGACATGAGGGCGCGTGGAACCGCCTGCTCGGGCGCGAGCGCCCCGACGGCACCCCCGACCCCGCGGTGCGCGGCGCGGTGCACCGCGACTCGTCCGGGGTGGTCGACGGCTACGTCGCGTACCGCCTCGAGGGCGCCGACGGGGCGCGCGCCCTCGTCGTGCTCGATCTCGTCTCGGCCACCGACGACGCCTACCTCGGCCTCTGGCAGCTGCTGCTCTCCGTCGACCTCGTCGCGACCGTGCAGTACGCCGGTGCTCAGCAGAGCGATCCGCTCGGGCACGCCCTCGTCGACGGACGGGCCGTGCGGGTCACCCACGACGAGGACCACGTCTGGTTCCGGGTGCTCGACACCGTGGCGGCCCTGCAGGCGCGCCCCTGGGCGGCCGACGGGGTCGTGACGATCGCCGTGGGCGACTCGCTCGGGCACGCGGCCGGCACGTTCCGCGTCACGAGCGAGGGCGGCAGCGCCACCGTCAAGCGCGCCGCGGTGCGCCGGGCCGACATCGAGCTCGACGTGGCGACCCTCGGCTCGCTCTGGCTCGGCGGCGTCGACCCCGTCACCCTCGCCGCGGCGGGGCTCGTGCGCGAACGCCGCAAGGGGGCGGTGCAGACCGTGCGGGCGATGATCGCCGCCGATCGACCGCTGCACAGCATCACCCACTTCTGATCCCCACTTCTGATCCCGGCGTCGAGGGGTCACGACGCGCCGCCGAGCCCCGAGGCGGGCGGCATGTCGTGACCCGTCGAGGCGGAGATGCAGGAGGCGCGGGTCGGGTGACCCGCGCCTCCTGCGCCCTGGGATGGGGCACGGCGCCGCCGCGGCACGCGACGACGCCGTGGTCTCACACGGCCGAGCTGCGCTCGAGGCCGTTGGCCTGCGCCACGCCGCCGTACCAGCGCGCGCTGGGCTTGGGGGTGCGCTCGAAGGTGTCGCGGTCCCAGGCGATCAACCCGAAGGTGGGGCGGAATCCGCTGGCCCACTCGTAGTTGTCGAGGGCGCTCCAGTGCTGGTAGCCGAGCACCTCGATGCCCTCGTCGATGGTGTCGTGGATGTGCTCGAGGGCGCCCTGCGTGTAGGCGATGCGGCGGCTGTCGTCGGCGGTCGCGATGCCGTTCTCGGTGACCATGACCGGCACGTGGCCGGACAGCTCCCACGCGCTGCGGATGCCCTCGGCGGCGGCCGGCGGCCAGAACTCCCAGCCGGTCAGCGTGGTCTCGAGCCCGTCGGCGACCGGGCGCGGCCCCTCGGGGCCGACGAAGGTCTGCGTGTAGGCCTGCACGCCGACGAAGTCGTCGCCGGCCGCCATCTCGCTGTACCAGTCGTCGCGGATGTAGCCGTACTCACGGGTCTTCTCGGCGGCGCCCGGCTCGTCGACGGCCTTGAACGCCTGGGTCGCGACCGTCCAGCCCGACTTGACGCCGGCGATCTGCGACAGCACCTCGCGGCTGCGCTTGTGCGAGGCGAGCAGCGCGTCGGCGACCTCGAGGTCGGGGTTCGGCAGACCGTACGCGACCAGGTTCGAGGCGTCCTCTCCGCCGGCGAGCATCGCGGCGATGTTCGGCTCGTTGATCGTGCAGACGTAGCGGACGCCCTCGGCGACCACGGGCAGGGCGAGCTCGGTGTAGCGGGCGAAGAGGTCGGCGGCGTCGGGTGCGCGCCAGAAGCCGTCGCGCTCGAACCAGCGCGGCACCGTGAAGTGCATCAGCGTGACGATCGGCTCGATGCCGAACTCGTGGCAGGTCTCGACCATGCGGCGGTAGTGCGCGATCTGCGCCTTGCTGACGACGCCGCGCTCGGGTTCGATGCGGGCCCACTCGATGCTGAACCGGTAGCTGTTCAGCCCCAGCTCGGCGAGCAGGCGGATGTCGTCGCGGAACCGGTTGTAGCTGTCGGCGGCGTCGCCGCTCGGCTCGACGATGGTCGTGCCGGGCGTATGCTCGTGCACCCACCAGTTGGAGTTGACGTTGTTGCCCTCGATCTGGTGGGCCGCCGTCGCGGCGCCCCAGAGGAAGTTCTCGGGGAAGGTGAGCACGGAGTGCTCCTTTCGGTGATCGTGGAGGAGGAGCGGGTCAGGAGGCGCGGGTCGACCCCGGCACGGAGCCCCAGAAGTCGGCGAGCAGCGCCACGGTCGCCTCGGGCTGCTCGATCTGCGGCGAATGCCATGCACCGGCGACGATCTCGTAGCGGGCGCCGAGCCGGGAGGCCATGTCGCGCTGCCACGGGATCGGCCACGCGGCGTCCCATTCGCCGTGCGCGACGAGCACGGGCACGCCGGTGGCGGCGAGAGCCTCGGTGGTGTCCTCCGGCAGCTCGAGGATCCGCGCACCGCCGATGAGGCTGTGCGGGCTCGTGCGCCGCATGCGCATCCGCACGAACGCCAGCTCGGGGTCGAGGGCGGCGAGCTCGGCGTCGTCGAGGCCGAGCGTGATCGGGTTCGTCGAGTCGAACAGCGCGGCGCCGCCCTTCTCGGCGACCAGGTGGCGTTCGAGGTGCTTGCGATCCGCCCAGCCGTGCGGGCCCGAGCAGAGCATCGTGTACGACGAGAACAGCTCGGGCGCCAGCAGCACGGCTGCGCGGCCGATCACTCCACCGAGGCTGTGGCCGAGCAGGTGCACGGGGCGACCGTCTGCGAGCAGCGGGGCGATGCGCACGATGTCGCGCGCCTCCTCGTCCAGGGTGTGATCGTCGAGCGAAGGAGGCGCGACCGAGTCGGCCTGACCGCGTCGCGAGACCACGATCACCTCGAACCCGGCGTCGCGCAGCAGCGGCATCGTGACGCGGAAGTCCTCTTTCGAGCCGGTGTACCCGGGGACGACGAGCACGGTGCCGCGGGCCGGGGCCTCGGGCACGACGCGGTAGGCGCTCAGCCGGCCGACGGGCAGGTCGATCGCCACCGTGTCGACCCCCTCGGCGACCGGCAGATCGCCGAACACGGGATGCGGCGCGAAGTCGTGCAGAGTCATCGGAGCTCGCCCCGTGCGAGGGAGCGCCGCGGGTTCGGCACCGCGTCGAGCAGCTTGATCGTGTACGGATCGGTCGGCCGCTGCAGCACCTCGGCCGTGCCGCCCCGTTCGACCACGGCGCCCTGGTTGAGCACCATGATGTCGTCGGTGATCAGCCGCGCGCTCAGCAGGTCGTGGGTGATGTAGAGCAGCGAGACGCCCCACTGCTCGCGGAGGTCCTCGAGCAGGGCGAGCACGCCGGCCCGCAGCGAGACGTCGAGCATCGAGACCGGCTCGTCGGCGATGATCACCTGCGGGTCGCTGGCGAGCGCCCGGGCGATCACGACGCGCTGCCGCTGCCCGCCCGACAGCTGGTGCGGCAGCTTCGCCGCGAACTGCTCGACCGGCGTCAGACCGACCGTCTCGAGCAGTTCGAGCACCCGGCGCCGCGCCTCCTGACCGGTGAGGCCCGTGAAGTTCACGACCGGGCGGGTGAGCGTGTACTCGACCGTGTGCAGCGGGTTCAGCGCCGCGTACGGGTCCTGGAAGACCATCTGCACGTCGCTGCGGAAGCTCCGCAGCGCGCGACCCCGCAGCTTCGTCACGTCGGTGTCGCCGAACGTGACGCTGCCGCTGGTCGGGCGCTCGACGCCCGTCACCAGCTTGGCGATCGTGCTCTTGCCCGAACCGCTCTGACCGACGAGGGCCAGCGATCGACCCGGCTCGAGGCTGAACGAGACGTCGCGCACCGCGCGCACGGGCTCGTCGCCCCGCCGAGGAGGCGCGTAGGTCTTCGACACCCCGCTCACCACGATGGGCTGCTGCGCGATCCGCTGCCCGCGGGTCGACACGGTCGGCACCGAGCTGGTCGTGTCGACGCGGCGCTCGCCCCGCGCGTGGCGGACCGAGCGGTCTTCGAAGCCCGGCAGCGAGACGACCTCGGCGCGCGGGTCGGCGTAGTGCGAGAGCAGCATGCGGGTGTAGTCGTCCTGCGGGTCCTCGAGCACGTCGAGGCTCGCGCCGTCTTCGACGATGCGGCCCTCGTGCATCACGAGCACCCGCTGCGCCGACTCGAGCACGATGCCGAGATCGTGGCTGATCAGCACGGCCGTGAAGCCCTCGCTGCGCTGCAACGCGATGATCGTGTCCATCACGGCGTGCTGCACGAGCACGTCGAGGGCCGTGGTCGGCTCGTCGAACACCATCAGCTGCGGCTCGAGCGAGAGCGCCAGGGCGATCGACACGCGCTGCCGCATGCCGCCCGACAGCTCGCCGGGGAATCTCGCGAGCACACCCGGGTCGAGCTCGACCTTCGAGACGAGCTCGACGGCGCGGCTGTGCCACTGGTCGCGCGGCACGTGGCCGTGGGCCTTGAAGACGTCGACGAAGTGGTTGCGGATGGTGCGCACCGGGTTCAGCGCGTTCATGCCCGACTGCAGCACCATCGCGAAGCCGCCCTGCCGTTGCTGACGCAGGGCCTCGGTGCCGAGCGACTGCACGTCGGCGCCGTCGAACAGGATGCTGCCGCCGTTGGTGCGGGCCGGCGGCTTCTGCAGCCGGGTGAGCGCGTAGCCGAGCGTCGACTTGCCCGAGCCCGACTCGCCCACCAGCCCGACGAACTCGCCGCGCTTCAGCTGGAAAGACACGTGGTCGACGGCCTGGACCGGCTCAGCCCCGGCGCTCTCGTACACGACGCTCAGATCGCGGACGTCGAGCAGCACGTCCGCTGAGGCGGCGGAGGCGGTGCGCTGGTTGGTGGGGTCCGTCGCGGTCATGCGCGCGCCTCCTTGGCCTTCTTGGCTCCGCCTTCGCGGAGGCGGGGGTTGCCGACGGCGTCGACGCCGAAGTTGATGAGGGTGAGGCTCATCGCGAGCAGGGCGATGCAGAGACCCGGTGCGAACAGCAGGATCCACTGACCGGTGAGCAGGGCGTTCGAGTTCTGCGCCCAGTAGAGGATCGTGCCCCAGCTGACGATCGACGAGTCGCCGAGCCCGAGGAACTCGAGGCCCGCCTCGGCGAGGATCGCGCTGGTCGCGGCGCCGAAGAACGAGCCCGTGATCAGCGACGTCATGTTCGGCAGGATCTCGCGGAACACGATGCGCCCCGAGCTCTCGCCCGAGAAGCGGGCCGCCGTGACGAAGTCCCGCGAGCGCAGCGACTGCGTCTGGCTGCGGAGCACCCGCGCGCCCCACGCCCAGCCGGTCACGACGATGACCGCCATGATGACCAGGATGCCGCCGTTCTGCAGGTAGGCCGCGATGACGATCATCAGCGGCAGACCCGGGATCACCAGGAACAGGTTGACGATGAAGCCGACGACGTCGCCGCCGAAGCCCTTCATGTAGCCCCAGCTGAGACCGATCGCGACGGCGATGACGGTCGACAGCACGCCGGCGACGACACCGACGAGCACGCTGATGCGGGCGCCGTAGATCAGCTGGCTCAAGACGTCCTCACCGGCGGCGGTGGTGCCCATCCAGTGGGCCCAGCTCGCGTCGGCGCTGCGCTCGAAGCCGTTCTCGCTGCCGCCGTAGGGGGCGATCAGCGGGGCGAAGATCGCCGTCAGCACGAAGACGCCGAGGATGATCACACCGATCTTCGCCTTGGGGTTCGACCAGATGGTCGCGGCCATGCGGCCGATGGTGAGCCAGCGACTGGGCGCCTTCTGCTCGGCGGGGCCGCTCGGCGGCGCGCCCTCGGGCAGGTGGACGGACACGGTGGAGGTCATCGGCGGGTCCTTGGGTCGAGCACGCCGTACAAGATGTCGACGAGGAAGTTGGCGACGAGCACGCTGACCGTGATCATCAGGAAGAGGGCCTGCATCAGCGGGTAGTCCTGGCCGATGACGGCGTTGAACAGCAGGTAGCCGATGCCGGGGTAGCCGAACACCTGCTCGACCAGGATCGAGCCGCCGACCACGCCGCCGAGCGCGAGACCGAAGCCGGTGAGGTTCGGCAGGATCGCGTTGCGGGCGGCGTAGCGCACGGCGACCGTGCGGCCCTTGAGGCCGTTCGCCTCGGCGAAGGTGACGTAGTCGTCGCCGAGCGTCGAGATCATCGCGTTCCGCATGCCGAGGATCCAACCGCCGAGACTGGTCAGGAGGATCGTGATGGCGGGCAGGACGGCGTGCAGCAGGGCGTCGCCGACGAACGCGGGGGTGAACCCGGGCGTCGTCGTGGCCCCGTAGGCGCCGGTGGTCGGGAACCAGTGCAGCACGTAGCCCAGGAAGAACAGCAGCAGGAGCGCCGTCCAGAAGTACGGGAACGTGCTCATGAAGCTGCCCGACAGGGTCGGCAGCGAATCGAGCCAGGTGCCGCGCTTCCACGCGGCGGCCACGCCGATCAGGGTGCCGAGCACGAAGGCGATGATCGTGCAGACCCCGACGAGGATCAGCGTGTACGGCAGCGCCTGGCCGACCAGGTGGCCGACCGTCTCGGGGAAGAACGTGTAGCTCGTGCCGAAGTCGAGACGCACGACCTGGCCGAGGTAGCTGACGTACTGCTCGAGCACGTTGCCGCTCGGCACGCCGAGCTGGGCCTCGATCGCGGCCCGGGTCGCGTCGGTGACGGGCCCGTTCTGCGACAGCTTCGCGATGGCGGCGTCGGTCGGGCTGCCCGGCATCAGCCTCGGCAGGATGAAGTTCAGGGTGACCGCGGCCCACAGGGTGAGCACGAAGAGACCGAGTTTCTGGGCGGCGTACTTCACTGGTCTCCCCCGTCGTTCTGCACGCGCTTCAGCTTCGTGAAGATCAGCAGCGGTGCCTGGTCGTAGTTCTGCGGGGCCATGTACGGGTCCTTCGCGGTGGGCCAGCCGGTGAACTTGGCGTCGTTGAACAGACCCCAGAGCCCGCCGTAGTAGAGACCGATCACGGGCAGCTGGTCGTAGACGACGTTCTGCAGCTGGTACGAGAGCCGCTGCTGGTCGGCGGGGTCGGTCGAGGCCTTCCACTCGTCGAGCAGCTCGTCGACCGCGGGGTCGCTGAAGCGCTCGTAGTTGGCGGCCGTGGTCTCGCCGATCGGCGTCGCGAAGTCGCTGTTCAGCAGGTTGTTGAACGCCTGGTACACGTTGCCGTTGCCCATGCCGCCCATCGCCATGTCGAACTCGCCGTTCGCGATGGCCGACTGGTAGCCGGCCGGCTGGGGAGCCTGGATCTGCACGTCGATGCCGATCGCGCCCAACTGGCTCCGCACCTCCTGAACCGCCCGGAGCCAGTCGGTGTAGCCGTTGGCCGTGAGGATCGTGATCTTCAGCTGCTGACCGTCGGGGCCGACGAGCCGGTCGCCCTGCTGCGTGTAGCCCGACTCGGCGAAGGCCGCGAGGGCGCCGTCGACGTCCTGCTCGATGATGCCGTCGTTCGGGATCGAGGGGTCGAGGTCGTCCTCCTGGTTGGGCAGGATGAGCCCGGTCTGCCCGGCCGGCTCGAGGTAGCCCTCGGTGGCCGACTCGGCGATCGGACCGCGGTCGAGCGCCAGCGCGATGCCGCGACGCACGTTCACGTCGTCGAAAGGCGCCTTGGTGAGGTTCGGCACGAGGCCGATCACACCACCCGGCGGGAACCAGAAGTGGTTGTCGGGACTGGCCGCACCCCAGGTGCCCTCGACGTCGCTGATGAACGAGTACGACCAGTCGTAGCCGCGCGTGACGGTGTCGAGCTGGTTGTTCGTCGCCGGCAGGATGAGGTGGCCGATCTCGATCTTCTCCGCCTGCCAGTACGACTCGTTCTTGTCCATCGAGTACTGCTGCGGCGAGTAGTTGCCGAGCGTGAACGGGCCGGTGCCGACGGGGTCGGGGTTGCGGAACGTGGTCGGGTCGTCGACGTCCTTCCACAGGTGCTCGGGCACGATCGTCGTCTGGCCGATGATCTCCATCGCCGGCACGTCGTCGGTCTGCAGGTGGAAGACCACGTGGTCGCCCCGGGTCTCGATGGTCTCGATGTGCTGCCAGGCGCCCTTGAGGTCGAGCGACGGATTCTCCTTGATGAGGTCGAACGTGTACACCACGTCGGCCGGAGTCATCTCGGTGCCGTCGGACCACTCGACGCCGCTGCGGATCGTCATGTCGACGGTGCGCGCGTCGGGCAGCGTCGTCTCGCTCGCGAGCCACGGCGTGATCTCGTTGTCGAGCGGGTTGATCTCGAGCAGGGGCTCGTAGATCCACGTGGAGGCGGTGCGCTTGTTCGTGAGGAACGGGTTGAAGTTCCGCTCGAACTGCGGGTTGCCCTTGTCGGCGTTGATCAGCATCGTGTCGTCGCCGATCGTCGGATCGGGTTGGCTGCGGATCTGGATGCTGCAACCGGCCAGCAGGAGCGCGGCCGCCGTGGCGGCCGCCGCTGCTCGCACCAGCGCGCGGGGTCTTGACGTGTGCTTCATCGCCACGGTTCTCTCATTCGTCGTCGAGGTGAGTCTGATGAGTGTAAGCGCATACATGCGGCAACGGCAAGCGGTTCGCGGGGTGCGGCGGGTTCGTGTCATCGGGCGGGTCAGCGCTGACCCGCCGCCGATGACGGGAACCCGCCGAACCCGGTGCGGACGCGCGGCGGAGCACGGCGGACGCGAACCCGGTGCGGACGCGCGGCGGAGCGCGGCGGACGCGGGCACGGCACGGTCATTCGAGATCGAGAGAGTGCGCAGCCGGCCCTCACCTCGACCCGCCATCATCGAGAGCAGGCCGGGAACCCGATCCCGCCGCCGAGGGAGGATGCCCATGGTCACCGCATCGCAGCTCGCCGCCCTCGCCCGCACCCTGCCCTCGGTCGAAGCCTCCGCCGACGCGATCGCGGCCGACTTCTACGATCGGCTGTTCGCGGCCCGACCCGATCTGCTGCGCGACCGCTTCAACCGCGGCGAGCACGCCCAGGGCCGCCAGGCCCGCGAGCTCGCCCGCACGATCGTGGCCCTCGCCGAGGCGATCATCGACGCCGCTCCGGGCAGCGGGACGAGCAGCAGCGCCCGCGCCGCCGAGACCCTGCACCCGACGGCACGGCAGGCCGGCGCCCCCACGCTGGCCGGGTCGACGGCGGCGGAGATCACCTCGCGACTCGCTCAGCGCCATGCCGCGCTCGGCATCCGCCCGGGCGACTACGCCGTCTTCGAGACGTCTCTGCGGGAGGCGATGCGCACCTCCCTGGCTTCGGACTACGACGCCGACGCCGACGAGGCGTGGACGGCGCTCTACCGCCAGGTCACCGACGAGGTCGCGGCGGCCGTGACCGATCTCTACGCGAAGGCCGACCTCGAACCCGACGAGGAGTGGCGCGAGGCCCTCGTCACCGAGCACCGCATCGAGGCGGAGGACGTCGTGGCGCTGACCCTGGTCTCGGCGGACAGCGAGGCGCTGCCGCGGTACCGCGCAGGCCAGTTCGCGTCGGTCCAGGTCGAGCTGCCCGACGGCGCCCACCAGATCAGGCAGTACAGCCTGCGCGGCGGACACGACGAGCAGTGGCGGATCAGCGCGCGCGTCCTCGACGGCGGCGGATTCGTGCCCGACGGCGAGGTGTCGCAGCATCTGCGCGACGCGATCGCGGTGGGCAGCATCGTGCGGGTATCGCCGCCGATCGGCTCGCTCACCATCGACGAGCTGGACGACGCGCCCCTGCTCTTCGTCTCGGCCGGCATCGGGTGCACGCCCGTGCTCGGCATGCTCGACCACCTCTCGCGCACCGAGCCGGCGCGCCGCGTCACGGTGCTGCACTTCGAGCGGACACCCGAACGTCACGCCCACCGCGCCGAGCTCGAGGCGCTCGTGGCCGGCATGCCGAACGCGTCGCTGCGCGTCAGCTACACGCAGGGGAGCCTGAGTGCGCTGGGGGCCGGGGCCGGCGGCGGGGGTGCCGGGGCCGGGTCGACCGGCGGCGGACCGGTCGCGTTCGCCGGCGAGTCGATCGACGGCCCGGGCGCCTACCTCGACCCCATCGACCTCGGCACGGTCGCCCTCACGCCGCAGCACCGGGTGTTCCTCTGCGGGCCCGTGCCCTTCATGGCGATCGCCCGCGCCGCCCTGATCGAGCACGGCGTCGAGGCGGATCGGGTGCACTACTTCGTCTTCGGCCCCGACGACGGCAGCGTGACGGGCATCGACACCGGGCAGCGCAGACGGTAGTCGGGCCCCGGAGGCGCGGGGGCCGGGCCGAGGAGGCGCGGGGGCCGAGCCGAGGAGGCGCGGGCCGGGTTCACGAGGCAGGGGCCGGGAGGTCAAGGGCCGGGAGGTCGAGGGCCGAGCCGAGGAGGTGGGGGCTGCGGAGGCGCGGGCCGGCCTCAGGAGGCGCGAGCCGGACCCAGGAGGGGCGGGCAGCTCTCGCGGAGCAGGACCTCCACGGGCAGGGTGACGCGCTGCGGCGGCATCCCGGGGTCGGTCAGGCGCCGGACGATCGAGCGGACGGCGACACGCCCCAGCTCGCCCATCGGCTGCCGGACCGTCGTGAGACGCGGAGTCGAGAAGCGACCGGCCTCGATGCCGTCGAAGCCCGTCACCCGCACCCGACCGGGCACATCGACACCGGCCCGATCGAAGACGTCGAGCACCCCGAGCGCCGTCTGATCGTTGGCGCACACGACGGCGTCGGGCAGCGCGCGCCCGCCGACCGCGGGCCCGGCACCGGCACCGGCAGAGCCCGATCCGGGGGCGAGCAGCGCCTCCGCGACCCGGCGTCCGCCGTCGCGGCTGAAGTCGCCGCGCTCGACGCGCACCCGGAGATCGGCCCCGCCGGCGGCCTGGCGTCCGGCGACGGCCTCGTCGAACCCGCGATGCCGGTCGGCCTCGTCGGGCGAGTCGGAGGGGCCGGTCACGTAGACGACGTCGGCGACCCCGCGCCCGTCGAGCACGAACGAGGTGAGGGCGCGCATGCCCGCGACGTTGTCGACGCTGACGTGATCGAGCTCGTCGCCCGGCCGCGAGTCGGCGAGGACGACCACGGGGATCCGCCGCGACACGTGCGCGAGCAGATCGGCCGGCACGGTCTGCGCCAGCACGGCGAGCCCGTCGACCCGCCCGGCGATGTCGTTGACGATCACCTCGCGACTCGACCCGCGACCGGCCGCGACCATCAGGGCGAACCCGCGCCGCCACGACTCGACCTCGGCACCGCGCAGAACCTCGTCGAAGTAGAGGTTGGCCGGGTTCGACCAGTGACCGCCGGTCGCCACCGGCCCGGCGACCCGCGCCTCCCTGTCGTCGAGGAGGGGGATGCGACTCGAGTCGGTCAGCACCGCCCAGTCGGGTTCGGGCTCGTCGATGGCGTCGTGCCCGGGGAGGAACAGCCCGAGCACGCCGTGCCGCCGCCCCGCCAGCCCGCGGGCCGCGCCGCTCGGCACGTACCCGAGCGCGCGCACGGAGTCGAGCACCCGGGTGCGGGTCTCGGGGCGGACGTCGTCGGGTCGGCGGAGCACCCGCGACACCGTCGCGATCGAGACGGCGGCGTGCGCGGCCACGTCGTAGACGGTGGGGGCCTTCGTCACGGAGTCCTTCTTCAGCTGGCGGTCCGCACCATCCTAGGCATGCGACGAGGAGGCGCGGGTCGACCCGTGCCTCCTCGTCACGCCCTCGAGGGCGTCGGTCGCCTGCTCGGCGCGGCGCCTACTTCTCGGCGGGCAGCTGCAGCACCTGACCGACCGTGATGACGTTCGGGTCGGTGACGGTGTCGAGGTTCGCACCGGCCAGGGTGATCCAGCCGCCCTCGATGTCGAGGTCGGTGGCGATGAGGTCGAGGCTGTCGCCGGCCTCGACCGTGTAGGTCTCGCCGCTGGTCGGGACGGCGGCGATCTCGGGTACGACCGGCGCGGCGGGTGCCGCGGGCGCCGCCGCCTCGGCCGGGGCGGTCGTGGTCGACCCGGTGCTCGGCGCGGCGGCCTGGGGAGCCGGTGCGGCGGCGGGCGCCGGTGCCGGTGCCGGTGCCGGTGCCGGCGCTGCGGCGGGCGCGGGTGCCGCACCGCTGGTGCCGCTCAGTCCGAGCTGCGACGAGCACGAGGGCCAGGCTCCCCAGCCCTGCGACGCGAGGACGCGCTCGGCGACGGCGATCTGCTCGCTCTTGCTGGCGTTCGCGGCCGACCCGGTGCCGCCGTTGGCGGCCCAGGTGCTGGGGCTGAACTGGAGCCCGCCCGAGTAGCCGTTGCCGGTGTCGATCGACCAGTTGCCGCCGCTCTCGCACTGCGCGAGGGCGTCCCAGGTGGCGACGTCGGCCGCGCTCGCAGGTGCTGCGGCGAGCCCGATGCCGGCGCCGGCGAGGGCGACGACCGCGGCCGTGCCGAGCAGACCGCGGGTCTTGCCCCGGCCGGTCTTGGTGCGGGCGGACCCGACGTCGTGGGCGGAGGTGGTGGCGCGTGTGATTCGTGACATGTGTACGTGTGCTCCGTCGAGGTCACCCCGGCACGGCGCTGATGCGCTCGAACCGCTGCCCGCCTCTCACCAGATAGGTCGGATGGCGGCGACCGCAGCCCGGGCAGCGGGGTGACGTGCGGTGCCGTCGTGACGCCCGCACGACGGCGGGATGTCTCGAGCCCCTGAGCGGGACAGCGGCCCACCGTAGTCACGAGGCCCGAGAGGGCCAAGCCCGACCGAGCGGTCCACCGGAGGCGCGGGTCGGGTTCTCCACAGGCCGATCGCCATGGCCATCGGCGACGACCCCTGAACGTCCGTGTTCGCTGGGAATCGGTCACGGCGCCTCGCCGAAGCCGGTCACCCCGGCGGCAGCCAGACTCTCGCCGAGCGCCGGAGCCATGTCGACGGCGAACGGCCCGGAGTAGTGCACGTAGTCGATCTTGACGACCGAGTCGCCCACGAAGGCCGGGCAGACGTTCTCGAGGCAGGTGAAGTCGCGGGCGTCGATCCACGGCTGATCGCGGGCGGCGACGACCTCGCCGATCGCGGCGGCCCGCTCGAGCCAGGGCCCGCCGACCCGGGTGATGCAGTCGACGGGCGACCCGCCGGGCCGGTAGCACTCGCGGACGCTCGCACCGGGCGGCGGGGGCGACAGATGGACCACCTGGCCGACGTGCGGCTCGATCCGGTCGAGGTACCGGGCGAGCCCGTCGGCGAGCTCGGCCACCGTGGCGTCACGCCCCGCGTCGGCCAGGGGCATGGGCTCGTAGGTGTTCTGCACCACGACCACGTCGGGCTTCGTCGCCTCGACGGCCTCGAGCGTCGCGGCCCGGTAGTCGGCGCAGTCCGCGGTGTCGTCGGTGTCCCACGCGAGGTCGACGAACGAGCAGGCGAACCCGACCCGCCCGACGACCCGCAGGTCGCTGTCGGGCGCCTCGGCGAGCGCGACGAACGCATCGAGCTGGTGCGCCGCCGTCGAGTCGCCGACCAGCATCACCGTCGTGCTCGCGTCGGCGGGCCCGAACGTGCAGCGCTCGACGGGGGCGAGTCTCGTGATGTCGCCGCAGGGCAGATTCGCGCCCCCGGGCACGACCCCGTCGACGGGCGGGTCGAGCTCGGGCCAGGTGGTCGTGGCGAGGGCCGCGGCCACCTGCTCGCGGAGGGCCGTGCCGGCCGGGCCCACGGCCGGGGTGCCACCGGCCTCGTCGACGCCACCCGCGCCTCCTGCAGGTCCGTCGCCCTCGCCCGCGCCGCCCGCGGCACCCGTGCCCGAGGAGCCCGGCGCCCCCGAGGCGCCGGTCGCACCCGCCGCGATCACCGGCGGCGCGGGCAGCGGGCGGACGTTGTCGGCCGCGAGGGCCACGACCGCGGCGGCGACGACGGCGAGCGCCCCGACCGCGGCCACTCGCTGCTCGCGGCCCCGACCGGGCGTGCGGGGGCGGTCGCCCCGACGCGGCCGGTCGCGAAGGCTCCACGACGCGGTCATGGCCGGCTTCTCGACGAGGTGGTGGCAGACGACAGCGAGCGAGGACGCCGCGATGTAGACGGCCGCCGTCGACTCGGGCGCGATCGACCGGATGACGACGAGTGCCGGGAAGTGCCAGAGGTAGAGCGAGTAGCTGATGTCGCCGATGTAGCCGGCGACCCGGTTCGTCAGCACGACCGGCGATCGCGCGCCCGGCACCGAACCGCCGGCGAGGACGGCCAGGGTCGCCGCCACGGGCACGACGGCCCACGGGCCGGGGAACCCCCAGGCCTCGTCGATCATCGCCATCGAGGCGACGATGACCAGCAGCCCCAGCCACGACAGGACGGTGCCCACCGCAGGAGGCGCGGCTCGCCAGACCCCGATCGTCACGGCCAGCAGCGCCCCCGCGCCCAGCTCCCATGCGCGGGTGAGCGTCGAGTAGTAGGCGAGCACCGGGGCGTCCGCCGTCTGGACGACCGCCCAGACGAAGGAGGCGGCGCACACCACCACGAGGACGGCCGCGAGCACCCCGCGCAGTCGCCGGGCCGAGATCGCGGCGACGAGCAGCACGACGAGGGGCCAGACGAGGTAGAACTGCTCTTCGACCGACAACGACCAGAAGTGCCGGAAGGGCGAGATCGGCCCGTCGGCGGCGAAGTAGTCGGTGCCCTGCGCCGCCTCGTGCCAGTTGGCCAGGAAGACCGCCGACCAGCCGGCGTCGACGGCCGACGAGATCAGACGGTTCGTCGACAGCAGACCCGCCACCGCCGCGAGGGTGACGACGAGCACGGCGAGCGCCGACGGCATCAGCCGCTTGACCCGGCGGAGGTAGAAGCCGCGCATCGAGATGCGCCCCGTGCGGCTGTGCTCTCGGACCAGCAGACCGGTGATGAGGAACCCGGACAGCACGAAGAAGACGTCGACCCCGACGAAGCCGCCCCGGGGCCAGCCCGACACGTGCTCGACGACGACGGCCAGCACGGCCACCGCCCGGAGGCCCTGGATGTCGAGACGTCTGCCGCGGGGTTCTCGGCGGACGGCGCGACCCGCGGGCGCGCTGCCTTCTTGCGACATGGATCCTCCCGGGGTCGTCGACTCCCGGGAATGCTACATGCTTTTATGCCTCATGCCTGCGTGATCCATGATCAGGCCGCTGTTGTCCACAGGCCCTAGGCGCGGCCGCCCCTGGGGAGGGGAGATCGACCTCCGTCATCCACAGGCGAGGACGAGGACGAGGACGAGCCCGAGCGGCGGCGACGGACGCCCCCGCCCACGACGAGCACGACACCGGCGATCACGAGAGCGGCTGCGGCCCAGAGACCCTGCGCAGGCTCCGACCCCGTGTAGGCGAGCTGCGCGGGCCCGCCGGCCGCGACCGCTACGGGCACCGTGCCCGCCGGGTCGGCCGCGTCGGCCGGGTCGGCCGCGTCGGCCGCGTCGGCCGTGCCCGCCGG